>JAQYWN010000292.1 GCA_029379265.1 Rhizonema sp. NSF051 | reverse complement strand
CATCAATCAGCTATAAATGGAATTATAAAAATATTCAGATATTGGATTAGCACTATCATACATGCTGATAGCTGACAGTTAACGGCTGAATGCTTACTTTTAAGCTACGAGGAAAAACTATACAAGGAGTTGGAAATGAATACTTGGCCAGAAAAAATCATTATTTTTGACACCACACTTCGAGATGGCGAACAGAGTCCGGGAGCAACCTTAAATATAGATGAAAAGCTAACAATTGCTAAGCAACTGGCACGTTTGGGCGTAGATGTGATAGAAGCAGGTTTCGCCTTTACCAGTTCTGGAGATTTTGAGGCCGTTAGCAAAATTGCCCAGACAGTTGGGACAGAAAATGGACCGGTCATTTGCTCTTTGGCAAGAGCAAGGCAAGATGATATTAACGCAGCAGCAGCAGCTATCAAACCAGCAGCTAAAGGGAGAATTCATACTTTTATCGCCACAAGCAATATTCACCTCGAGTACAAATTAAAGAAAACAAAAGCAGAAGTTCTGGCGATCGCAAGAGAAATGGTGGCTTACGCCAAAACTTTCACTACGGATGTAGAATTTTCTCCAGAAGATGCTGGACGTAGCGATCCAGAATTTCTTTACGAAGTATTAGAAGCAGTTATCGCTGCAGGCGCGACAACAGTTAACATTCCAGACACAGTTGGTTATACGACACCAAGTGAATTTGGCGCAATAATTAAAGGCATTAAAGAAAATGTTCCTAATATTGATAAAGCAATTATTTCCGTTCACGGACACAATGACTTAGGTTTAGCAGTTGCTAATTTCCTAGAAGCCGTGAAAAATGGCGCACGACAGTTAGAATGCACGATCAATGGGATTGGCGAACGGGCAGGAAATGCAGCGTTAGAAGAATTGGTAATGGCTTTGCACGTCCGACGACAGTATTTTAACCCATTTTTAGGACGTCCGGTTGATTCGGAAGCACCCCTGACAAATATTGACACCAGACAAATTTATAAAACCTCGCGCCAAGTTTCCAATTTGACAGGAATGCTGGTACAGCCAAATAAAGCAATTGTCGGGGCAAATGCTTTTGCTCATGAGTCTGGTATTCATCAAGATGGGGTGCTGAAAAATAAGCTCACCTACGAAATTATGGATGCCCAATTAATTGGATTGACAGAAAATCTCATTGTCTTGGGTAAACATTCGGGGAGAAATGCCTTCCGCACTCGCTTGAAAGAATTGGGATTTGAACTGTCAGAAACCGAGTTGAATAAAGCATTTGTCAGGTTTAAAGAGGTTGCAGACAAAAAGAAAGAAATTTCTGATTGGGATTTGGAAGCAATTGTCAACGATGAAATCCAACAAGCCCCCGATTTGTTCCGTTTGGAGTTGGTGCAAGTTTCCTGCGGCGATCACTCCCGTCCCACCGCGACAGTCACCCTGCGGACTCCAGAAGGTGAAGAATTAACTGATGCGGCGATCGGCACAGGGCCAGTGGATGCTGTTTACAAAGCGATCAACCGCGTGGTAGATATGCCGAACCAGTTGATTGAGTTTTCTGTACAATCGGTAACAGCAGGTATTGATGCTATTGGAGAAGTCACCATTAGATTACAGCATCAAGGGCGAGTGTATTCAGGTCACGCAGCAAACACTGATATCATCGTGGCATCCGCTCAGGCATACGTAAATGCAATGAATAGATTGTGTTCTGCATTACAAAGTAAAAAAGTACAACAGCAAGTGAGCCTATAGTAAGTCTAATGCACTATACATAGAGTCACTGTATGAAAAAGTAGAAAAATTATGATGAGCGCCCTAGCCCTCGATCTTAACCCATTGGGACCGCTGACACACGAAGCCTTCTATCAACTCTGTGTAGCTAACCCAGACATTAAATTTGAGCGGACTGTAGAAGGAGAACTAATTATCGTGTCACCGACAGGGGGAGAAACCGGCAATCGCAATTCGGAAATTAACTATCAATTAAGGCGTTGGAGTAAACAGAACAAACAGGGAAAATGCTTTGATTCATCAACCTGTTTTCAATTACCCAACGGTGCTGAACGCTCTCCTGATTCTTCATGGGTGCAGCTTGAGCGGTGGGAATCACTTTCGGTTGAGCAGCGTCAGACTTTTCCGCCTTTAGCTCCTGACTTTGTTGTGGAACTACGTTCACCAAGCGATCGCTTGAAGAAGTTACAAGATAAGATGCAGGAATATATCAACAATGGTGTTCGCTTGGGGTGGTTGATAGATCCGCAAAACAAACGGGTCGAGATTTATCGTCCCGGTCAAGCTGTTAAGGTGCTAGACTTTCCCCAGAGTCTTTCTGGTGAGGATGTATTGCCTGGTTTTGTTCTAGATTTAACTGAGATTTTCTGACTAGCAGTACCAGCACCTTCAATTTAAGTAGCGTCCCGATACTTCTTCGTAGTGAGGTGGCTCGTTCACACAACTTGATAAACAAAGCTGAGACTTGCCCAATTATTCACATTCAACGTATAGAAATCAACAGTGTTACTATTGTCGCCCTTATTGCTGGCATTGTGCAAGTCTTGGAGAACGGCTTGTGCAACTTCTAAAGGATTTATAAGTGGCTGAATGCGATGTTGTTCGGCTGTTGGATGCTTAGCAGTTTCCAAAGCTGCGAGAGTTTGGGTAAAAGGAGCGGTGCTAAATATGAGTTGGGTTTCACTTAAAGAAGCTGGTGCTTGCACCACCCATTCAAAACCAGAAGTGGTTTGTGGTATCGTGCGGCTTTCTCCAGGAGCAATCATGACATCAAATAAGAGTGATTTAGCTTCTGGATTTTCGGGAAGAGTGTTTTTTTGCCAAGGACACAGCCCGATCGCAGTTCGACTACTATTTAATCCCAATAGCATTATATAGACAGGACGATCGCTCGTGTTTTGCACCCGGTACTGTATCCGACTGCCAATTGGAACGGTGAGAATACTTTGTGTAGTAGGCAGTGTTTTCCTCTCCCCCTGTTGAGTGCGTGAGGTTTCTCGTTGCATGAGTATTCGAGGCACGAGACTATTCAGATCTTCTAAACTTGCCTTGATTCCCAAGCGGGAAGAACCTTCATTCTCTGTTAATCGCCATAACTTTGCCGCCAATAATGTTTGTAGTTTCGGCGATAATCGCTGCACTGCCACTTTCACGGCTTCTCCCGATTCCCCATCTGTATTGGGAATCAGCTCGCTCGAAAGAGTAAATAAACCATAGCGACGACTGGAAGATACCAGTGTTGATGTTTTGTCTTTATTGTTTGCTTCTGGCAACTTACCAAACACGTAATCAGCTGCTTGTTCCCCTGCTACTACCGATGATGCATAGGCAACTGTGGCAAATGCACTTGTGGCATCTACCCGCTCAATTCTTTCCAATTTGGTGTCGAGGGCAACTGTTAAACTAATATTCCGGGCAAAGACTCGCACTGCTTCAGTAACGAGTTGTCCGACTTTTGGGGAATTCGCGCTATTACCATACACTAGGGCTTTTGCTGTTAATCCAATTCGCGATCGCAGCACCATTGGTGCTGTTGTTCTTTCTTGGCTATGGAGAGTGAATTGGGAATTAACACCGTAATATTCCAGAACTTGTAAAGGTATTCCTCCTAACCATAGTTGTACTGTTTTGCCATCCTCTTCTATTGCTGTCACCACTCCTTGTGCTCCAACGGTGGAGTCTGGAAGAAAAATATCGTTAAGGAGGGCATCACTAAGTTCACTTTTCTTGCCAAGCGATAATCCTGGCTGCTGTTGACTGCCCAGTTGCTGTAGAGAACTTGCTGCATGAGAGAGGCTGACTTGAATTGTTGTCGCTGGGATGGCTTCCCACAAGTACTGCGTTAAGGCGTAAGTAAATAAACCAGCACTAAAACCAGACAACTGGATTTCTGTTGCCAATTGCTGGGATTTAGAGCTAGCTGCCAGCAGCACAACCGGATTTACCCCATTTTTCGGCTGGAGTTGTTTTTGAAATTCAAGTTCCCCTGCTGCTAGAATAGCTTCTGCTGGTGTTCGACGTGTACGACTTCGCAATCCTGTGGGCTGGATATTTGTAGGAGCGTCGTAGCTGGTATCCAGTACTGCTGTGATGCGGTTTGTCGCCAGACTTTGCAACATCTGCTCCAGAGTTTCTTCTAATAAATAGTTGACAATATTGCCTTTATATGGATCAAATGGAACTAAAGCATTTACTATCTCAGGTAATGTTTCCAATTTGACACGACTGCCATAGCCGCTAAAGTGGAAGACTACCACATCATCAGAGCGAGCAACCTTGACAAGATGCTCCAAAAAAGCCGTCTCAATCGATTCCCTAGTCGCTTGTTCGTTAGTCAAGCAGAGAATATCAGACGATTGGAAACCAAAGCGGTGAATTAAAAGTTCCCTTTGCAGTTCGACATCCATCAGACAACCAGTGAGGGCTGGTTGCGGATATTGATTGACACCTACCAACAACGCTAACTTACGCAATTTTGATTGTGCCAAAGCTTGGTAATAGCGACTTCCTAAAGTCAACCATTCAGCTTCAGTTACACCCAATACCGCGAGAATAAAGCTTAACCTTTGTAAAAATGTCCGTCGCTTCATAAATTAGCTACCCGCCCAGTCCATCAGCTATCAGCTTAAATGTCTTGGGTCTGTAGTGTAAAGCAAGATTTTATACTATTTGTACCGAACTTTTTGGAGGCATATACTACCACTTGCATTGCCCGTGCTAAATCTGCCACCTCGGTACACAAAAATTCAGGTAGGGTTATCTGAGTGCTAAGAAGCATTTCCCGCACTTTTGTTCCCGACAGGTGAATGGATTGCTCAATCATATGCTGGGGCTTGTTTTACTTAGTCGCCATATGCAGAGTACGCATACACCAATAGGCGCGTTCAAATTTCATAACCGACGGGCACTTGCATTGCTCGTGCTAACTCTGCTGCCACCTCCGGACGCGAAAATTCAGGTGGAGGTACCTGACCATTACGAAGCATTTCCCGCACTTTTGTTCCCGACAGGTGAATGCGCTCCTCTGGGATGCTGGGACTCGTTTTACTCGTTGCCATTTGCTGAGTCCGCAGACAGTAAAAGGCATGTTCAAACATCATTGGCACAATCCCCAATTCTTCTGGCTGAAACTCATTAAATATATACTGAGCATCGTAAGTGCCGTAGTAGCTACCTACCCCAGCATGATCCCTTCCCACAATAAAGTGAGTACAGCCGTAGTTTTTGCGAATGAGGGCATGGAAAATTGCTTCTCTCGGACCAGCATAACGCATTGCTGACGGATTAATTGCTAAAATCACTCGGTCATTAGGGTAGTATTTTTCCATTAAGATTTCATAGCAGCGCATCCGGACATCGGCAGGAATATCATCGTCTTTCGTTGCGCCTACTAACGGATGTAAGAATAGACCATCCACAATTTCCATCGCGCACTTTTGAATATATTCATGAGCGCGGTGAATTGGGTTACGAGTTTGGAAGCCGACAATAGTTTTCCAGCCTTTTGCCTTAAACAATTGCCGAGACTCAAAGGGATCGATTTGGTATTTGGGAAACTGAGAATGGGGATCGCGTTGCAACAACCATACATCACCAGCAAGATTTACCGATCCCTGTTTATAGACGACCTGTACACCTGGATGCTTGGGATCGTTTGTACAGTAGACACTAATTGCTTCAGATGTCTTATCATAACAGTACTTTTGAGTAAGTTGTAAAACCCCGATGAACTGACCTACTGGATTATCCAAGCGGATCAAACTGCCTTCTGTCAATGAATTTGCAACTTCCTCTGCTACCGGAAGTGTAATCGGAATTGACCAGACAAGATTATTCGCCAACCGCATTTCCGTCAGAACGCGATTATAGTCCTCTTGGTTCATAAAACCAGTAAGTGGACTAAAACCACCAATCGCAATCATTTCTAAATCAGAAACTGCCCTTTCATCAAGTTGCACTCGCGGCAGAAAGTCGGCTTTCGAGAGAAAATCTTGTCTTTGTTCTGGTGTAGCGATACGATTAACTAACTGCCCACCATGGGGTGTAATGCCATCTAGATGGTAACTCAAGGTAGTTCCTTCTTTACATTTACTGCTTTTTTTCTCTGTATATAATTTACCAAACCATCGCTACTGATAGAGCAAAGATTATAGTCACTTAATTGGGACAAACACTTCTTCACAACCAATGTCCTTGATTGGACTGCTTGCATAAAGATTATTTTGTCTCATGCAAAGGCGAGGACAGTACGTCCTTTGTGTTTCCCAAGGGAAGAATCCGTCCGTTGCAAAGACGCAAAAGAATTTTTGGCGTTGCTGAATCAGATTATGAATAGACATTTTTCAATGTGACTCAACAACAATCCTTCGCGCGGCAGTTGCTAAGCCCTAGGAACCAAGAGCGCCAGTCGCTAGGGCGAGGGCTAATACCGTTTCACTTTAAAGTTGATACATTTAGGCTTGCAGGGGAAGCAGTTCTTGAGCGAATTGTATCAAGACTTTCGTGAAATGGTATAAGCCGTCATTCGCGCTACTAGAGCCAACGCACTGCCTTGCCTTTGCGTGAGGCTAATTCATACTTACTATCAGCAACGCTGAATTTTTACTCCCAAGAGCACTCGTGTAAGATAAGTAATGCAATTTCTTCAAAGAACTTTCACTCTCACGTTTGATGGGATGCTTCAAAGCAGACGAGACTCTAAGAGCGATCATACTCTTTAAGGCGTGGAAGCAATCCTAAGAGTGTTAAAACACAGATGAGGACAACGACAATTGGGGTAGTTATTTCAAAACCATTGACTTCTCTAAAGCCCTGTGCTATGGCTTTGTCGAAAGCTTTTTGGTTGAGATCGAAGGTGTTCTGATTGGCTTTTTTGAATTCGCCGAACGCCCAGTTAGACTGACCTGGATTATAACCTGTGGACAGGGCGATCGCCTCCTGATGTCTGCCACTTTGTTGTAGCTGGCGGATTTGTTTGTCGATCATTAAATAGCTGACGAAAGTAGACAGACTTTGCACCGCCGCTTCTCGCTCGCCCGGAAAGGTAATATTGTTGAGTTCAAGAGCCATGTAACCTGTCAATCCTTCCACTTTCAAGCCTTGTGCTGATGCAGCTGCAACTGTCTCAAAAGTCTGACTAGCAGGAATTTTCACCATCTTAGCTGCTTTGTCTAAAAAAGCTTGCTGGTATTTGGTCGCATCGGCTCCATCAAGCAAATAGCGACCTTGATCGGCATTGACACCGTAGCCTAAAGCGCGGGCTTGTCGTATTGCATGTAGCGAAGCAAAGGCATCCTCTTTTGCCACTTTTAACTGGTACGAGGCTTCTAAAAATGCATTAATTGTGTAGCCTAGAAAAATAATCGCGATCGCTGTCGCTGCCAAAAGCATCGGATTCAAAATTCGGCGCATCCGATAATTGAGAAAGAGTTGCAGTGCTACCAGTACGCCAAGGAGCAGCAAACTAGATATAATCACGAAAAACAAAGCTTGTACGGTAGCGAACCGCTGCTGGTTATAGGTGCGCTCAAGTTCAGTCGAGTTGACTGCATCCAATTCATCAGCTGCTGGCAAAAGCGTATTGTCCATGATTGCGGCTGCTTGTCTATAAGCTACCAACACACCATTCGCATCACCACGTTCATTGAAGTCCCGCGCTTGTTGAATCTTCGCTATATATTCGCCTTGTGCGAGTTGCATCTTTCGGATGGGTTGGAGTTCTGCATCGCCGTAGGTAATGTTTTGGGCAGCAACAATTATCCGTTCGGCAAATGCCTTGCGGCGCTCCTCATAATCCTGGATGGCTCTCGGATTTTGTCCTGGCTTGACAAGTAATTCGTTAACAGCGTTGGCATCCATACCTGCTAAACTATCCTTGAGCCGCTGAGCGACAATAATGCTTGGTGCTGAATCTTTACCAACTGTCTTAATCGCGTAGCGTTGCTTTTGCACTCCTGAAATAGTCGCGATCAAGAGCAGCACACTAGCACCCCAAATCACGTACAGTCCTGTCCGTAATACTCTAGGAGTGGTGAGTCTTTGTTTGTTCGGTAGTCCCGAGCGTTTTGCTTGAGGAGATGTTTTTGTAGTAGTCATAATTAACAGAGGCTCCTTCTTACCTCGATCCGCGTCCAATGTCCCAGTGTAAACTCATCACCGTCTTTAATTGGTACATCCACCATTGGAGTCAGTTCAACTCCATTTAATTTAGTGCCGTTAGTAGAACCAATGTCGCGGAGAACAAAACTTCCGTCTCTTAGCCGATTTAGCAGTGCATGACGCTGAGAAACAGCGCTGTCGAAATTAAGAGCAACTTCTGGGTAAACATTTTTTAGTTGACTGCTGCGACCGATGAGATTGCTTTGTTGATCGAGCTTAAAGATGATAGGTTGTTGAAGAGGTGGTTCTGGACTTTCTGGACTTCGCAAGGATGGATCAATGGTGGCGATGAGTTCCAAAGACACAGACGCATAGAGGGGGAGTTGCGGTACTCCAGCAATTTCTTGATTCCTCACATCCTTGTTTCCCTGCGTCTTTGCGTCCTCTTTTACAAACGGCGAAACTAATGGTATTTCGCCATGTGCGTTAGTACCGAAGTTGTAGCCACAAATTTCGCAGAAGTCACCGTTAAAAATGTTGTGTGGTGCTGTACAATCAGGGCAAATCACAATGGTTTGTGAAAATACCTCCGATAAGTCAGCACCTTGTTCTGCTTCCCTGACTGGAAGCAACTGGTTTCGCGTGTCTACAGGCGTATTCCTGGTTAATGCCATTTCTGGAACACCCTGAATTTTAGTACCACATTCCGAACAATAGTCTGGTTCGGTTGAGGCGTGACCTTTAGGACATTGATAGATGGACATAAAAGTAAAAAGTAAAAAGTAAAAAGTAAAAAGAGAATCCCCATAATTAAAATTAGGGGA
>JAQYWN010000291.1 GCA_029379265.1 Rhizonema sp. NSF051 | reverse complement strand
CAATACAGACGAAGAGAGCGATTTTTTTCTAAAAAAAGTAATTTAATAATTAGCTAGTGAAATGGTGCAAGAAACCTGATGAATTCTAATGGCAAGCCATCAGTATCTGCAATAAATGCTACTTCGTAAATACGAGTGCCTATTTGCTGCTGAGTAGGTTCTAAAAGTACTTTTAGAGTTTGTAATTGCTCTGGATTATTCTGAGAAGCTAATAGAAAACGTTCTTTTAAATTTGTTAAGTAGCTGGGCAAATCTGAAGTTAGATCTGTTAAATCAAATGACAGATGATAATACCCTACATAGTGTTCATCTCCGAATGAATCCGGAGCTGGTTTTGGTTCAGGAATTTGGATGAGTTCAATTCTGCCGTTTAGGCCTTCCATCCAACAAGCCAGAGTATAGCCTGTAGTGAAGCGTTCACAGACTGTAAATCCTAACTGTTCGTAAAAGGCGATCGCCCTATGGATATTCGCGGTACGGATAGAAACGTGGTGCATAGTCTTTGTCCTTTGTCGTTTGTCTTTTGTCAAATTAACAATGACAAATGACAAATGACAAATGACAATTATTCAAAAAGTCGGAAATAAGGGTAGCGTACAGGCACACCAAGCTCTTTTTCCAAATCAAAATTAATCACTTCCCAGCAAGGTTCTTCTGAGGGTTCTGGGCTAAAATCCACTTGCAAACCATATAGTCTCGCAGATGTAGCCTCTGGCTGCTCAGAACGCCAAGGTGTACTGCGTTCCAAATAGCCACTCATTAATTCCTGATAGCGTCGAGCTATAATCACTCTTGTTGCTCGATAGCCTTGAGTGTAAAGCTTATCGAGTGCTTCGTGAATTTCAAACCGAATGCCGTCAGGGTGAGTATGTTGCCGATACCATTCGCCATTCCATCTTCGCCAGTGGCGACCTGATTGCAGGTGAATTAATTCTCCTGTATTAGGATTAGCTTCAAAAGCACCATGACGGGGGCATAGATAAGTGTCTGTGAGCGTCAACGCCGCAACTGTCTGACGACAATGGGGACACTGAATTTCTGGACCAAATATTGGATACTGCAAGCCTAGATTCATCATGAAGTGCACATAAACATACTTTTATCTTCACTCGCAACCTTAGTTTTTTCTACACTGTTACTCCATCTTTTTAAGTACTTACTGTTGTACTGACAGTGGTGATTTCGTTAGAAGCATGCTGTTCCGTTTTTTAGGAAGCGAAAACCTCTTTAAAAAACTGTAGTGGGAATGAGTGCTTCCCATATCGCTACAGCAAGCTTTCATGCTTAGTTTCACTCTTTCACTCACCACTTATTGCTTAGCACTATTTGGTGATATGCTGGTTTTACAACCTTCTCTCTGTTCTTAAGTACATACCATATTCTTATTCTATCGTGTCTACTGCTTTCGACTGGTCTTCTCCTGATATTTCTCAAGCTGCCTTTGTTGCAGCTAATGCTATTGTCATCGGCTCTGTAAACGTAGCTACAGGAGCTAGTATTTGGTATGGAGCAGTCGTTAGAGGAGATGTAGAACGCATTGAAATTGGCAAATGCACGAATATTCAAGATGGAGTTGTCATACACTGCGACCCTGGTCAACCTACTATATTAGAAGATTATGTCACCGTAGGACATCGTGCCGTAGTACATTCTGCCTACATTGAACGTGGTAGTTTAATTGGAATTGGTGCCGTCGTTTTAGACGGAGTGCGCGTGGGTGCTAGTAGTATTATTGGTGCTGGCGCTGTAGTCACTAAAGACGTACCCCCCTTGTCTCTTGTCATGGGCGTTCCCGCTAAAGTAGTACGCCAAATTTCCACCGCCAAAGCAGCAGAACTCATAGAACACGCCGAAAGCTACCAAAAATTAGCCTTGGTTCATGCAGGCAAAGGCAATGGGGAGAATAATAAGTCCTGAGTCCTGAGTCCTGAATCCTGAGGAGCCAGTGCCGTGTACAGAGAAGTCTGGGCCACGGCTTCCGCCGATCAATACTTCGTGGGGTTCCCCGTTGAGGCGAGGAGTGTTCCTGTCTCTAGCTGTAAATATTCTTTACATATCGATAAGATTAGGAGAATTGTCTACCTCTTTAGTTAAAAATAATATGAGAACAGTTGATAAAACTTTAATCTACTTCACAAAGAGGTTCTAGATATGGATATTGATTTTCGTGTGGCAATCGTTTTAGCACCAATCGTGATTGCAGCTAGTTGGGCGGCGTTTAACATAGGTGCTGCTGCTTTAAGACAATTGCAAAGCTTTTTAAACAGAGAAGCTTAAAGCAAACGCAGCTTTATAAAACTTAACCCGGCTGTTTTTGAAAAAAGAAACAGTCGGTTTTATTTGTTGGTTATTAGTTGTTTTTTCCACTCCCTCTTCTCGTGAACATCGACTCTATCCTCAAACCCTTTCAACGTTTTGGCGTCCATCTAGGACTAAAACGAATGGAAAAATTGTTGGCTTATCTGGGCAACCCTCATCATCAAGTCCCGATCATTCATGTCGCAGGCACAAATGGCAAAGGTTCTGTGTGTGCCTATCTTTCCTCAGTTCTTACTCAAGCAGGTTATCGCACAGGACGCTACACTTCTCCCCATTTAGTTGATTGGACGGAACGTATTTGCCTTAATGAACAGCCCATTTCGGCTGATGAATTGTGCCAATTTTTACTGAAAGTTCAAGCAAAAATTCGTCCTGAGGAAGACTCGCCAACTCAATTTGAAGTCTTGACTGCGGCTGCTTGGTTATACTTTGCTGAAGTTAAAGCTGATATAGCTGTTATCGAAGTAGGGCTGGGAGGACGCTTGGATGCTACAAATGTCTGTGAAAATCCTCTAGTAACCATTATTACTTCTATCGCCCTCGAACACACGCAGGTCCTTGGTCCTACTGTCGCCCACATTGCAGTAGAAAAAGCAGGTATCCTCAAACCCGGATGTCCGGTTGTCTTAGGAACGCTGCCAGCAGATGCCGCAGAAGTCGTGCGATCGCGTGTTCTGGAGTTAAAATGCCCATGTGTTATTCCTCAAAGAGCGCGTCAAATAGCTCCAGGATGGGCAGAATATCAAGAAGTGAGAGGAGTAGAGGAAAAACAACCAGCAACTAACAATCCCCGGACTGAAAATTTAAAGTCAATTAAATATTCTTTACCGTTACAAGGACAGTTTCAGTTAACTAATTCAGCATTGGCGATCGCTACAGTAGAAATTTTGCAAAAACAGGGTTGGCAAATCTCCGAGGCAGATATTGTCAACGGTATCGCAAAAACTAAGTGGCTGGGGCGGATACAATGGGTTACCTGGAACAAGCATAAATTATTGCTTGATGGCGCACATAACTCAGCTGCTGCCCAAGTACTGCGCGATTATGTTGATAGCCTTGATGGCATGGGAAGTGCGAAACCAATCCCAAATTTAAAATCTGAAATTGGTGTAACTTGGGTTATGGGATTGCTTTCCACTAAAGACCATGCGGACATCTTCAAAGCTTTATTGCGATCCAATGATCAATTGTATTTAGTTCCGATTCCCGATCACAGTTCAGCAAATCTTGGAGAATTAGCAACACTAGCTCAACATATCTGCCCAGAATTGAGCTTTTGCGGCACTTACGTAGATTTAGTATCAGGGTTAAATGCCGCTATTACTTCCACAAATCGTTTAGTTGTTTTGTGTGGTTCGCTGTATTTAGTCGGGAATTTTTTACAGCTATTAACCATCCCCGATTAGCAATTAGCCATTAACTAACTTCTACTGCTATTCCACTCCTGTGCCGCATCTTCTACAGCTTTATCAACTGTCTTCTCGCCTAGCATTGCTGCTTGTAGATTTTCATAAATTCCTTTTTGCAGGAGATTAAAATTCTTGAGTGTCGGGGTTAAAATCTCTGCCTGTTGCAGTTCTTTAGCACTCATGACACGAGCTTTATCTAGATTTGTAGCATTTGCTGATAAATCTTTGAAGTAGCTGTCTGATAGAGATTTTAGTGTAGATGGTAGAACATTTGCCGCTTTAGCAAAGGCGAGCTGGTTTTGAGCGTTGGTTACAAATAAAGCAAATTTGAGGGAAGCATCGGGTTGTTTGGTGTCGCGTGGAATCACTATATTCATGACAGCGACATTTTTTTTACCAGTTTCACCACTCAGTTGGGGTGCGAGTTCCGTTGCTTGAGCGATTGCTGGTGCATTTTTGGCGATCGTTGTCAGAAACTCACCACCAGAGGAAAGTAGTGCCGTTTCTCCAGACTCATACAAATCTATTGCATGACGATGTCCCTGTGTCAATACTTCTTTAGGAATAAGGCCTTTTTGATAAAGGTCTACCCAATACTGAAACGCTGCCTTGCCTTGAGGTGAGTTAAAAGCTGCTTTTCCATTAGAATCTACTAAAGTCACTCCCATCTGCACGAAAGATTCTATAACCTCACCAGAATCCTGCGGCACAAAGGTGACAAAAAAAGCGTATTTACCTGTTTTGTCCTTAATTTGTTGAGCCGCCTGCGCTAATTCAGTATAAGTACTAGGTGGTTTACTTATACCTGCCTGTTTTAATAAATCAGTGTTATAAATGGTTAGCCGCGTGGTGAGGTACCAGGGAATTCCAAAACTCTTGCCATTTAGCGTGCTGGCTTTCCAAATATTAGGCAAATAGGAGGAACGTACTTCGTTTGGGACTTTTGCATCCAAATTCAACCAGGCATTTCGCCCTGCAAGTTGGGAAGCAAAATCCGGATTCAGATTCACAACATCAGGTGGCGTTTTTGCGGAGACAGCTGTTAAAATTTTATTCTCCATAGCGGACCAAGGTACATCAACCCAGTGAATTTTTATACTTGGGTTTTGTGTCTCGAAGGTCGTTATGAGGCTATGGAAGTAGTCGTTAAATTCAGGTTGGAGTTGCATTGTCCAAAACTCAACTGCGGTTCCACCTGAAGATGTCTGTTTTGTGTTCGTGTCAACATGAGTACTACAACTGACAATCCAGCTTGTCAGTAAGCCGAGTAGTACCCAAATAGTTAATCTTTTAAACTTTTGAATTTGAAGCATTGTGTTTAATTGTTAATTGTTAATGTCTAATAGCCAATCGTTTAATTTTTCACTTTAGCAGTCCTGCGGGCAAAACTGTGGTTAAAAGCTTCAAGAATTTGTTTGGTAGATCTAATCAAGGGGTTGGCATTGAAATTGCACCACAACGCGTGAATGTCGTTAAGTTACGCAAGCAGCGTCAAGGTTTGAAATTAGACTCATTAACATCAGTGCCAGTTCCAGAAGGCATTTTTGTTGAAGGTCAAATTGCTGACCCCGGTGCAATGGCGCAATTAATTCAACAAGCCCTGAGTGAAAGTAAAATCAAAGCGAATCGCGTTGCCACTGCTGTGCCAGGGCGAGATTCGATAGTACGTCTGATACCTGTGCCAGCCGAGTTAGATGACAAAGAACTGAGGGACATGGTGCTGAACCATGAAGCAGGTTTGTACTTACCCTACGCTCGAGAAGAAGCTGATGTGGATTATCAGAAACTTGGGTACTTTGTCGATGAGGATGGCATCGAAAAGGTCCAAGTGCTGCTCGTTGCTACCCGTAAAGAGGTTACGGATACATATATAAGTACCTTTGAGTTAGCTGGATTACAAATCGATGTTTTAGAGATTAACAGTTTTGCTTTGATTCGGACAATTCGCGAGCAACTCCGGCAATATGGACCGCAAGAAGCAGGTGTGCTAGTGGATATCGAATTCGATAGCACGGAAATTGCCATTATCCTTAACGGAGTGCCGCAATTTTCGCGCACAGTTCCCATCGGGACGTATCAAATGCAAACGGCATTAGCACGGGCAATGAACTTACCCGCATCACGAGACACGCAATTGTTACAAGGCATGACCATTCCTTCAGATCTCACAGAAGGTGATAAAACTGGCATGACTGAGGCTAATCCTGGAATGGCATCAATGATGAGAGTTTTGGGAGAACTGACAGATGAACTACGTCGTTCTATCGATTTTTACCTCAATCAGGCTCTCGATTTGGAGATAGCACAGATTTTATTAGCAGGACCTGGAGGCGGTTTGGGTCAGATCAATGAGTTTTTTACACAACGATTGAATTTGCCAGCTATCCAAATAGATCCTGTGACGGCGCTGTCGTTACAAGTTGATGAAGAAAAATACCCTCTAGTCGAACGCCCTGGATTGGGGATAGTACTTGGTTTAGGAATGCGAGAGGCGTGAGGAAGAGGAGAATATTCTTGACTAATAACTCAGATGATGTCCGTCAAATCACCCAGAAACATAAAGAACCTCACCCCCAACCCCTCCCCGCTTGCGGTGAGTCCAGCGCTGTAGGAGGGTTTCCCTCCGTAGGCGACTGGCGAACCCGAAGGGGGACGGGGGAAAAGCACAGCAAGGAGTGGTGTGGGGTTTAGATGGAATTAAGGTTAATTTACCGGACATAAGAGAACAACTAACAACTGACAACTAACAGTCAACAAATGTACAGCCTAGATGTCAACTTTCTCAAAGACCGCAAACCTGATCAGCTAAATTCTCAAACTACGCCAAAGCTATCTTTTTCCACTGGAGATCTAACACCTGTGTATTTGGGAGTAGGCTTGGGAGTTTTTTTTCCAGTTGTAGCAGGATTGAGTTTATGGCTTTTACAAGCGAAAAATGCTGAGTTGGCGCAGAACATCGCCCAACTCGATCAGCAGAAACAGCAGTTAGATCAGCAAATAGGAGATATTAACAAAATTAGAGAACAGACGAGCAAAGTTAAGGGAGAAACACAAGCTTTAGTCACTGTATTTGACCAAATTCGACCTTGGTCAGCAATGTTACAAGATTTGCGCGATCGCATACCAACGACAGTGCAAATTGAGAATGTCAAACAAATAGCACCAGTCGCTCCTTCTCAGGGACAACCTCCTCCCAATCCAGCTGGGGGAGTTGAAATTAGTGGATTAGCTCGCACTTTTAATGATGTCAATGATTTTTTGCTCACTCTGCAACAGTCTCGCTTCTTGAAAGCCACAGAGACAAAAATTACTACAGCCGAGTTAACAGACGCACCTATACCTCCTGGTGCTGCTCAATCAAATACGCGTGTAATAATTAAAGCACCAAAAATAGTTAAATATACTATACAATCTAGTTTGAGTGATGTTCCGGCTTCTGAACTAATCCGGGAATTAGAGCAGAAAGGCACAGTGGGACTAGTCACTCGAATTCGTAGTCTGCAACAAACAGGAGTCATTCAAAGATGACGCTTAGTGAAGATGTAAATTTTGCCGAGATAGAGGGAGAACACGCGTCCTTTTCCTATCCTGTGATTTTTGGTAAAACAATAACACCAAGAATCGCTGGGATTGTGATTGGAGTAGTAGGCTTACTGGGAGCTGCTTATATGGTTCTTAACCTAATCATGCCTGCTTGGGATAACTATCAGCAGCAGCAAGTCAAACAAACCGATTTGCAAGGTCAAATTGACCAAAAGAAAGCCAGCATCAAACAGATTAACAAGGTCAAACAAGAACTAGAGCTTTCCAAAAAGCAACAAACTCAAGTGTTAAGTTTATTTGCAAATGAGAACACTTTAGATACATTGCTACTAGATATGAACCGCTTGGTTGATTCTAGCAACGCAAAACTGCAGAAGAATGCTGTAAGAGCGCAACTTCAGAAATTTGACCCCGTTTCAAATAAAGCTGAACCAATAACAGATGGAAGTTTAGGAACACCGGTTAACGGCAAGCTGAAAAGCCGCAAATTTAATGTCGAGATTGTTGGAACCTACGAACAAACCCAATCGATTCTTCGTAATATAGAGCGTTTACAGCCTTTGTTAATTATTAAAGACTATCAATCTACTTTGGTCCCAGACGCTGTAAGCCAACCAGGCAAACAAGTAATCAGAGTTGGACCAGAAGCAATAACCTCGTCTTTCCAGTTACAAGCATTAATACCACTTTCTCCACAAGAAGTAGCAGCAGCCAAAGCACCTCCTCCGAAGAAATAATAAGGAATGTGTTGCAGGTTTAATGTATATAACATCTGGGTAAATGTGAGATTATATTAAACCCGGCTGGACAGGATCGGTTAAAACTTTTTCTAACCAAAGATTCGTTCTGGAACTCATCTTTTCTATAGTCTCTAAGCCTCATTGCTAATTTTTCAAATTTTGAAACCAAAACTGTTACTTAGGCACAATTTCTGGGAACTATATAAAAGTAACTTTTAAAATTTGTGGTTAATCAGGTCAAGAACCTATATCAAATCCGCATTTAATAACCTCTTTTCTCACTAGCTATAATGCTATTTGTCTAAAAAAGGGGAGGTTAAAAACTGGAATTTGTCTTAGATTGTTTGTCTAAATTAGCCTCATTTTTAAGAGGACGCTCAAGTAAGTAGGCAGAATTAAATATAACGATGTTGACCATCATTCGTCATTTGTCCTTCGTGCAGTAAGGGCGAGTTTAACTCGATCATCACGTCTAACTACGAGTGAACGAACAAAACCTGTCCCTACTAATGATCGATGACAAAAAACGACCCTCACCAATTACATTTATTTGTACCAACCTACTTACTTAAAAGTTATCCAAATAGTTTTCTAATGTGAGGAATAAACTGTGAAACAGCTTCACGGTAGTAATTTAGTATTAGGTGTTGCCACTTTTGCTTTTTTAGCAGTTCAACCAGTGTGGGCAGAGTCCACTAAGATTACTGGAGTACAGCTACAACAAGTTGAGAGTGGAATTAATCTTGTTTTAAGAACTTCCTCTGGCTCACGTCCTCAAATCTTTACAACAACTCGGGGCAAAGCTTTAGTCGCAGATATTATTAATACTCAACTACTTTTACCGAAACTCAGATCTTGCACCTGGAAACTTCAATGTTAATTCCTTGACTAAGTGCTAGGTT
>JAQYWN010000290.1 GCA_029379265.1 Rhizonema sp. NSF051 | reverse complement strand
AAATTAATCCTTTTACTCTTCAGGCTTATAAAGCTTATCAAAAGGTAGAACGTTTTGGGACTGGGTGTGCTGAGATAATTAGCTTTGAAGTTCTAGATAATCGCAATGAAAAGGCAGGATTTGTATATCCAAAAGACGTGATCAAGCTGTTCGTACAAGTCGTGACTTATGCAAATATTCAAAAACCAATAGTTGGTATTATGTTATACGACAGATTCAGGGTAGCTGTCACTGGATTTAATACGTCTCAATATCATCACCAATTATCAAGTTTATTACCCAATCAGTTATTAACTGTAGAGTTTAGTCTGGAGTGGCCAGAAATCCAAGGTGGCAACTATGTTTTAGAACCTGCTATTGCTGATGGAAGTCAGGAAAATCACGAGATGTTGGATTGGTTACAATTTCCATTGAATATTGTCTCTGGTGTAACCGATTTAACATTTGGAGTCCTCCGTATTCCCTCTGTAGATATTTCACATCGTGTTCAGGAACACCAATCTGTATTGACGAAGTTTTTGGAAAAAACTTGATATATCATAATTTAGGCATAGATAATATGAGTTTTATGTCCTCATTTAGTGCTTGTCCATGCTGTGGAAATACTGAATTCTCCACCTCCACCGTTTTGTGGCAATCCTTGATTGATGAATGGCGGTTAGCAAGTTATGAAGTTGATTATATAAATCGCCAACAAGGCTTGCACTGTGAGAAATGTGACTCAAGCTTGCGGAGTATGGCTTTAGCTGTCACTATTATGAAATGCTTTGGATATGAGGGGTTATTTAAAGATTTTGTGTTGACAGAACAAGCACAACAATTAAAAATTTTAGAAATAAATGAAGCTGGTCAATTAACAAGTTTTTTCTCGCAAATTCCCGGACACGTTCTAGTATGTTATCCGGAAGTCAATATCATGCAGATGCCATTTGCGGATGGCTCTTTTGACTTGGTAGTTCATTCTGATACCTTAGAACATATTCAGTATCCTATTAAAGCTTTATCTGAGTGTAACAGAATATTAAAGCCAGGAACGTTTCTGGCTTTCACTGTACCTATGATAGTAGATAGACTGACTAGTTCTAGAGAGGGTCTACCACCCAGTTATCATGCTGGTGCAGAAGATATCAATAGTGTTTTAGTTTATACAGAGTATGGCTGTGATGCTTGGAAGCATTTGATTCAAGCTGGATTTAATGAGTGCAGAATCTATTCCATAGATTACCCAGCAGCCCAGGTATTGGTTGGGGTGAAAATGGTAAGTGCATATATAGATAATATTGATGAGCAACTCAAAGCGTTTGAGTCGGGTTTGCGTTCTCAAAAGCAACAACTTCAAGCCCAATTAGAGAAAGCACAATCACAAATAAAATTAATGCACTCAGAAGTGGAGCTTTCGCGATCGCAACTGCAACACACTCAAGCTGAACTCACACAAACTTTATCTAGTATAGAAGATAAACAAGTAAAATTGGGATACTCACAGACAAAAATAAAGAACTTAGAAGCACAACTACAAGTAAGTCAAAGCGAGCGGGAGAACTACTACAATCAATTGGCGTTAACACGTGCAGAAGTTCTCTGGATGAAATCCTCCAAATTGTGGAAATTGAAAGAGATATTATCAGCTTTTAAAGATTTAGTGCGGCAGCAAAAGCAATTTTTATTCCATATAGATTCACCTATTATTCAAGAAACTGTTTGCTCTGATTTTCAAATAATTGGTTGGTGTATCAGTACTGATGGAATTGGAATTAAAGCAGTACGAGCTAAAGTGGGGAAAAAAACCTTTGATGGGACTTATGGATTGTCTAGATTAGACGTGGTTCTGTCTCATAGCGATGTTAAAGCAGCAGAAATCTCAGGATTTCAAATTTCCCTTCACCTCGCTCCTGGACAATATGAGATTAAGCTAGAAGTGCAAGATATTCTGGAAAAATGGCATTTGCTAACATCTCACCCTGTTACAGTCTCGACATTAGAAATCGTTTTGTCGGAGTTGTCGCCATCGCAGTCGAACGCTAAGAATCCAAATTCTAGGACACGATGGGGAAAAAAGATCAAAGATTTGGGAAAATTCGCCAACGTTGTCAGAAAGCAAGCTTTGGATAAGCTGAGAGAAAAGAAGCGTGTTTCCTCCCTGCAAGACATACTGAAAACAGCTAGATGGATCAAAAAACTTTATCGGCAACAATTCGGACAAATGTCAGTGGTGCCAGATGTTAATTTTGTTGCTCAAGCAAAAGATGCTTATGAAGCTTGGTTAGATGTTAATCAATGGAATGAAAAAGCAAGCAATCATCTCAGGAATCGCTTGAAAACCTGTCAGGATTTGCCGAAAATATCTGTGGTGATGCCAGTTTACAATCCACAGGTACGTTTTTTAGAGTTGGCGATCGCCAGTGTTGTCAATCAAGTTTACGAAAATTGGGAACTTTGCATTGCTGATGATTGTAGTACAGATCCGGCAGTCCACTCCACCTTAAATCATTGGGTAGCCAAAGACCAGAGAATCCGGGTCATTTTTCGTGAGCAAAACGGCAATATCAGCGCTGCGACTAACAGTGCTGCCAGTTTAGCGAATGGAGATTTTCTTCTGTTCTTAGATCACGATGATGAACTATCTCCTGATGCCCTTGGGGAAGTCGCATTGTGTCTTACAGAGGATCCAAAGACGGATTTTCTCTACTCAGACGATGACAAGATAGATACTGTTGGTCGTCGCTTTGCCCCCCAATTCAAACCCGACTGGTCGCCAGAATTACTTTTATCATATATGTATTTGAGTCATCTATGCACAGTCAGACGTACCATTTTTGAATCGATTGGTGGGTTAAGAGTTGGGTTTGAAGGCTCTCAAGACTACGATTTTGCCTTAAGAGCTACGGAAATTTCTCGTCAGGTTACCCATCTTCCACTAGTACTTTACCATTGGCGAGCGGTTCCGGGTTCTACAGCTGTATCTGGGGCAGCAAAACCAGCTAGTTTTGCTGCGGCCCAAAAAGCTTTGCAAGAAGCATTGACACGTCGGAACATTTTAGGATACGTGTCTCAGCCAGAGTGGGCTGTTAAAGGTGCCGTCGGTATTTTTGAGCATGAGTTTCCCGATACTGGACCATCTGTTACCATTATTATTCCTACGAAAAACAAGGTAGATCTATTACGGAAGTGCGTATCTTCTTTAGAAAAAACCACTTACCAGAATTATCAAATTGTCATTATTGATAACGAGAGTGACGATCCAAAAACTATTACCTATTTAGAAAGCCTTCCTCACAAAGTTTTACGCATTCAGAATCCTGAGACTGGATTTAACTTTGCTGCTATTAATAACCGTGCTGCCGAACAAGTCAACAGCGACTATCTCTTATTTCTGAATAACGATACAGAGGTCATTTCTTCGTCTTGGTTAAGTCAAATGATGGGTTACGCTCAGTTTGAAGGTGTCGGAGCAGTCGGCGCAAGGTTACTCTACCCCGATGGCAGAATTCAACATGCTGGCGTTGTACATGGTTTGCATCATGGATTAGTTGGTCATGCGCTGAAGCTGTTACCAAATTGGGATCATGGCTACCTGTCTTACGCCAAAGTTGTGCGGAATTATTCAGCACTGACAGCAGCTTGTTTGTTGACTCCACGCCAACTGTTTTTGGAGTTAGAAGGCTTTGATGAGCAAGAGTTCGCCGTGGCTTACAACGATGTTGATTATTGCTACAGGCTTTTGGCAAACAACTATCGTTGCGTATACTGTCCTAAGGCCGAACTCATTCATTATGAGGGTTTATCCAGAGGCTTTATGGATCATCCTCAGGAGAAATTTGCTTATCGACAAAAGTACTACCAAAAATTAGATAGTTTTTACAGTCCTCATTTATCTTTAGATAATGAGCAATTCCAGATACAAGCCAGAAGATTTTTCCGAGGAGAGGTACCGCCTTTAAAGGTTTTAATTTGTAGCAATGCCTTAAATTTGACAGGCGCACCCAATACTCAATATGAAATCGCTGTTAATCTGGCGGCTCAAGGAAAAATTAAGCCAATAGTATTTTCTGTCAGTGATGGACCATTGCGTCAGGCTTATGAGGAGCAGGGAATAGAGGTGATTATCCACGAACACCCTCTGAAGAATGGCTATAACATAGAAGCATATGAGCGTTCAATTGAAAATTTACAGAAAGAAATTGAACGACAACAAATTGATGTTATTTATGCAAATACTCTAGAAAGCTTTTTTAATATAGATTGTGCTCGCATTCTTAACATTCCTTGTGTGTGGAATGTCCACGAAAGTGAGCCGTGGCAAACCTACTTCAATCATTATGGCTTTCAAATTGCCAAACGTGCCTTGGAGTGTTTTAGTGTTCCATATCAAATCATTTTTGGATCTGATGCGACACGCAACCTATATGTGCCATTGAACAGCCGCAACAATTTCACTGTTATTCATTCTGTCTTGGATCTCAATCGTTTAACTCAAGCAGCATCAAAATGGCAGCGAACAGAAGCTCGGCGATCGCTCGGTGTCAAGAAAAATGAAACTGTCCTTCTTTTACTTGGAACAGTATGCGATCGCAAAGGTCAACAGGAGTTAATTCAGGCAATATCTCACTTACCAAAAAAGTGGCAGGGTCAAATTAAATGCTTCATTGTTGGAGATCGTCCGAATGAATACAGTCACAAGCTTCATAAGATGGTGGCTGCACTACCCCAAGATCTGAGATCGCAAATTACACTTGTGCCCGAAACACTGGAAGCTGCTAAGTATTACACAGCAGCAGATATTTTTGTTTGTACTTCTCGTATAGAATGTTACCCTAGAGTGATATTGGAGGCAATGGCATATGGCTTGCCTATTGTCTCTACTGCCGTCTTCGGTATCAAAGAGCAGATACAGGATGGAGTCAACGGAATTTTTTATCCGCTTGGCTCTCCTGAAGATTTAACAGATGCAATCTTAAGTCTTCTACAGGATGATACTTTGCGATCGCGTTTGGCTAAAAACTCCCATTATGTTCTAGGTAGCACAATCACCTTTGAGGAAATGTTGCAGACCTATGCTCAAATATTCCGTGAAGCTTATTTTACCAGTCAACAGAATGCGGTGGTAAGCGCAAGATGATTATATATAGTAAAAAATTCACTAAGCTGAAGCATTTATGGCAACAGCAAGGAACACAAAGATTCTTACGATATTTGTATCAACGTACAGCAGCGAATATTAAGGAGAGGATAACTTATCAAAAATGGATAGCGAATCATCGCTTAACAAAGCAAAATATTGCTTTATCTGAAGAACAAATGCAGCATTGGCAGCTACGACCAAAGTTTTCCGTGATTATCCCAGTATATAACGTCCAGGAACAATGGCTGAAGAGAGCGATTGAATCTGTGCAAAATCAAATTTATCCAGAATGGGAACTTTGTATTGCCGATGATGCTTCAACCAAACCATATATTCGCTCGATTCTCACTGAATACAGTCAACAAGACTCGCGTATTAAAGTTGTCTTCCGCACGGAAAATGGCAATATTTCCGCTGCGAGTAACTCGGCTTTAGAGTTAGCGACAGGAGACTATATAGCTCTTCTGGATCATGATGACGAATTAGCGATTGATGCCTTATTTGAAAACGCCAAGCTCATAAACCACAAACCAGACGCAGATTTTATTTATAGTGATGAAGATAAAATAGATACTAAAGGAAACCGATGCAGTCCGTATTTTAAACCTGATTGGTCACCAGAGTATTTCTATTCCTGTATGTACACTTGTCATCTTGGTGTATATCGCCATAGCATTATTCGTGAAATTGGTGGTTTTCGCAGCGAGTATGACGGTTCACAAGATTATGACTTGGTATTACGAGTTGTCGAAAAAACGAAGAACATTTACCATATTTCCAAAATTCTCTACCATTGGCGGAGTATTTCCTCCTCTGCCGCTTCAGGATCTCAAGCAAAACCTTGGGCATATACTGCCGGTAGAAAAGCTTTGGAGGCAATGCTGGAACGCAGTCCCTATTTAGGGCATGTAGAAGAAACACCAAATCCAGGTATTTATAGAGTTAGACGAGATCTTATTGGAAATCCGCTAATTAGTATTATTATTCCCAGTGCTGGCAAAAAGATTACAACTTCTTCAGGTTCTCTGTGTCTTCTAGAAAATTGCATCCATAGCATTCAAGAAAAGAGTACCTATCGCAATTACGAAATTATAGTAGTTGATGGATATGATATTCCAGAAACAACTTTGCAAGAAATTTCATCTAAGAACCTACACATAGTTCGTTGTGCTGAACCATTTAACTTCTCAATGCGAATAAACTTAGGAGCCGCCAAAGCCAAAGGACAATTCCTGCTGTTGCTAAATGATGATACACAGGTAATGCACTCTGACTGGTTAGAATCAATGTTAGAACTTGCACAACAAACAGAGATTGGCGCAGTCGGGGCAAAACTTTTGTTACCTGACGGAAGAATACAGCATACAGGAGTAATATTTCTAGAAGGCAATCCCTGTCATGCATTCTACGGTTTTGAGAGCGAACACTCTGGTTATTATTGTTCAAACATCGTTAACAAAAACTATTTAGCTGTGACTGCTGCTTGTTTGATGATTCGGCAAGAAGTGTTTCAGCAGTTAGGAGGATTAGATGAGCAGTTTCCGCTTAACTACAATGATGTAGATTTGTGCTTAAAAGCACATCAAGCCGGATATCGCAATGTCGTAACGCCTTATGCTCAACTTATTCACTACGAATCAGTCAGCCGCCAGAAAGGTGTAACACCAGAAGAACTGTCTGTATTAAGTAATAAATGGAATAAATATTTGACAAAAATGGCAGGAGATACTTATTATAACCCTAATTTATCTTGTAAAGCCGCTAATTTTCAACTTAGTTGTCAGGGTGGCTGATAGAAAGTTTACACAACTTCGTCGATAGCAAACAGTTGACGGTCAGAATGTCTCGATGAAAATTTGGCAAAGTGACGCTATAGTTTGTAAATTCTGGCAAAATAGTATGGGTAGTTGAGGCAAGTTTTCTTCAGAGAACTTCATCTATTAATGTTGTGTCAGTTTTAAGTAAAAAGACAGCAAAAGCATGACAGAAGATATAGTAATTTCCCTGAAGAATGTCTCAAAGTGCTTTAAGCGGTATGCTCGTCCGGTAGATCGGCTCAAGGAACTTTTGTTACCTGGGAAGAGTAGATTTGATGATTTTTGGGCAGTGCGAGATATTAACCTGGAAATTCCCAAAGGTAAGACGCTAGGAATTGTGGGGCGAAATGGTTCTGGGAAAAGTACTCTGTTACAAATCATTGCTGGAACATTAACACCAACAACGGGAGAAGTACAGGTGAAGGGTAGAGTTTCTGCGTTGTTGGAACTCGGTAGTGGTTTTAACCCAGAGTTTACCGGGCGGCAAAATGTGTTTTTTAATGGACGGTTGTTGGGTTTAAGTCAAAGGGAAATTGAAGATAAATTTGATGAAATCGCTGGATTTGCAGATATTGGAGATTTTATAGAACAGCCTGTCAAAACTTATTCCAGTGGCATGTTCGTCCGTTTGGCGTTTGCAGTCGCAGTCAATGTTGATCCGGAAGTTTTAATTGTTGATGAAGCACTAGCCGTTGGGGATATCGTGTTTCAACATCGCTGTATTCGACGGATGCGAGCTTTGATGGATTCTGGAGTTACAACGTTATTCGTCTCCCACGATTCAGGAGCAATAAAGACTTTATGTAATTCTGCCGTCATGATCGATAGAGGCCAAATTTACGCTATTGGGTCACCTAACGATGTCATCATTAAATACATGAAGCTTGTTACAGAAACAGAGTTGGGAATTACATCTCCTGAAGAAGTCCAAGAAAATCTTGAAGTCAATGAAGTTCCTACCTTGCCCAAAAAACTACAGCAGTCAGTCAGGGCTAAGCAAGTACGCAGAGGAAACCGCAAGGCATTAATTGAAAGTGTCAAGTTACTTAACCATTTGGGCGAAGATCCTGGTGAGATTCCCATTTTTGGATTCAACGAACAAGTGACATTGCTTGTAGAACTCCGAGTTTATGAGCCACTTCAAGGATGTATTGTCGGCTTTTTTGTCTGCGATAAAAACGGTAACGAACTCATTGGTAGCAACACGATTGAAGAAAACTTTCCAATTGAAAAATTAGATCCGGGAACTCAACTAGAGATAGAATTTAAATTTAATCTACCACTGCGTCCTGGTTCTTATAGTTTTACTGTAGCAGGTGCTGAAAACTACACGGCAATCACGTTTGATTGGATTGATAATGCGATCGTTTTTCAGGTATTGCCTCCAGATACAGGCAAGCGCATTCATGCTTTGGTGGACACGCCTATTAGCGTTAAAGTATGTCAGCAATTATCTATGTTAACAACTAAGGACGAGAGTCTGATTGTATGAGTAATAACTGGGAAAAAGATTATCCTTTAGTATCAGATCTGTCTGAAGCAGATTTGGACGAGAATAGCAGCTTAAAGAAAATGTCGCGTTTGGTAGGAGACAACAAGCAAGTCATAGATTTTGGCTGTGCGACTGGTTATTTCGCTCAGTTATTGAAGAGCAAAGGATGCCAAGTGACTGGGGTTGAAGTTAATCCAAGTGCAGCCAAACTTGCTGAGCAATATTGCCAACGAGTTATTGTTGCCGATTTGGATTTTGTCTCTTTGGGCGAGATTGTACCCCAGCAAACGTTTGACGTAGCTGTGTTTGGAGATGTTTTAGAACATTTGCGCGATCCTTGGAAAGTACTACAGGAAACCAAGCAGTTATTAAAACCAGAAGGATATGTGGTTGCTTCGATCCCCAATATCGCTCATGGAGCTATTCGTCTAGCTTTATTGCAGGGACGCTTTGAGTACATGGAACTAGGAATTTTAGATAATACACATTTAAGA
>JAQYWN010000289.1 GCA_029379265.1 Rhizonema sp. NSF051 | reverse complement strand
ATTAATTACCCCAGATAATTATACTATGTGCATTTACCCGGATTTGATATAACTGACCATAGAGATATTATCCCACTGGCGGTACCAGCAGTGATTAAAGAACGAGATAATCCAATGATTTTATCGCCTTTAAGAAGGCAGAAGTACGTTTAAGGTAGCGTCTCCTATGGAGTTGGCAGCTTAGTTCGTCGAACTCACGTTGATTTACACGTTAAGATGCTCAAGGATTAACTGACAAACATCAACTGCTTGAATAGGCTGGTCCGGAAGTAAGTGAGTAAGTCCAGTGATAAATAATGGTCCATCTTCATCACTGTTTGGGACACAACCGTGAGAACCACGTACTAAGGAAGCTTCTATTGGAATAACATCCATTAAATAGCGAAAACCAAGCTGTTTTTTAAGTAGTTTCAGACCAATTTTCAGCTTGGGAAATGTGATTGTCGGATCTAGGAAAAGTTCTACAGGATCATAACCTGGCTTGCGGTGGATATCAACTGTCCTGGCAAAATCGGGAGCGCGACGGTCATCAAGCCAGTAATAGTAAGTGAACCAAGCATTTGGTTGAGCGATCGCCACCAACTCTCCTGATCGCGGATGATCCAGATGGTAAGATGGCTTTTCGGTATCATCTAAAACACGGGCAACTCCCTCCGTTTCTTCTAACAGCGATCGCACCTTGGGGATATAGAAAGGATCGTTAACATAAACATGAGCAATCTGATGATCGGCGACAGCAAAGGCTTTACTTGCTCCCGGATCGAGCAGTTCTCGCCCCAGCTCTTCCCGCACGCTAAGTAGACCATTTTCCCGCAGCATCCGATTTAAATGGATGGGTTGAGAGACAGAAGTGATTCCATATTCCGACAAAACGATGACTTGAGCACCGCGATTTTCATAGTAGGCAATCAAATCACCACAAAGAGTATCAATTTCTAGCAAATCTTTTGCGATCAGATTTTGGTCGGGACCAAACTTTTGCAAGCAATAATCTAAATGCGGCAAATAAATCAATGTCAGCGTTGGATTACTCTGTTCTTCTACCCACTTGGCTGAGTCAGCAATCCACTGCGAACAACGAATCGATGTGTTAGGACCCCAAAAATTGAATAGGGGAAACTGACCGAGTTCGGTTTGGAGGTGAATACGCCATTCCTGTGGCTGCGTATAAATATCGGGAATTTTCCTACCATCAGCCGGATACATCGGTCGCGGAGTGACTGCATAGTCAACCGTTGAGTACATGTTGTACCACCAGAATAAATTGGCGCAGGTGAAGGATGGATTTTTCTCGCGTGCCATATCCCACAATAAAGGAGCCTGAATCAGTTTATTAGACTGTCGCCAAAACTTAATTTCACACTCATCGCGGAAATACCAGCCATTAGAGACAATGCCATGCTCTGTTGGCATTTTCCCTGTGAGATAAGTTGCTTGAACCGAACAGGTGACAGCAGGTAACACCGGGGAAATGGGAACAGATTTCCCGCGCGTTGCCCAACTGGAGAGCAACGGTGTATGTTTACCTAATAGACTAGGTGTCAATCCTACTACATTAAGAACAACGGTTTTACGCATATGATGATTGGAATTATTTTAATTATGTTTATTAACTTTAGGGGCAAACAACACCGAAAGTAGGGGCGAACAACATCGAAAGTCAGGGCGAACAACACCGAAAGTCAGGGCGAACAACACCGAAAGTCAGGGCGAACAACATCGAAAGTAGGGGCGAACAACATCGAAAGTAGGGGCGAACAACATCGAAAGTAGGGGCGAATAACACCGAAAGTCAGGGCGAATAACACCGAAAGTCAGGGCGAATAACACCGAAAGTCAGGGCGAACAGCCGTGACGCTCGTTCGCCCTTGGCGTCTCCCCTTGGGAGAAGACTCGCTAACGCTACGAAGATCGCCCCTACAGTTAATATTTGGGGGTTTTTTTAAACTGTAGTGGGATGAAGAGAACGAGAATATAGATGTTTCAAAACCCACTCATATTCCCGTTCAATTGATGTTGACAAATCCATCTTCATCTGTTGGGGTAATACTTCCCAAGTGTAAGTTTCTATTTCCAGATGGTTACAGATATTATTATTTTGTATTAGTTTTAACACAGTCACAATATCATCTTGAGTAGAATGCAACAGTTGGTAATCGTGGATAAAAATTGGGACGTGGAAGTGAATCCGCCACTCAGTGTCCGTGGTAGTTTCTAGCTTTGGCAATGCCATTTCCAGATCTGGATAATGATGCAAGTTACCGTGATGATCGCGGGCAATTACCTGGTGTAAATACGTAGATTCAGCAAAAGGACGTAACCGTTCCTCAACCAGACGGCGTTGGTTGATATCAGTGGGAATGTTCACTTGCAAAGCCGCACTAATCTGAATCTTGCCAATTTGAATTCCGACAGCTTGAAATTGCTGAAAAACTGATGCCGGATCTTCATACTCCACGGCGAAATGACAAGTGTCGTAACAAACCCGTACATGATTTAGTAAAAGAACTTGAGCCGCCTCTAAGGGAATTCCTAGATGCGAGGCTAAATAAGATCCACCATTTGGTAGTAAATGCGTTTGGAAGTAATCAATAACTTCTGCAGCATTTTCAATTAATCCATCTGGTTCTGGTTCTAAATTGAGGTGCAGTAATAATCCTGTGTCATTGCGTATGCGAGCCATTTCTGCCACCACTTGGGTTATGTGGTGAGTGGCACTCTCTTGAACAGATGTTTGGAAAAGTTGATTTCCTTTAAACCAAGGTTTGTATGACAATGGCAGTGTGGAAATACTACCTTCCATTTCGGACGGTAAGAGTTCTGCTAAGATGTTTACCATTCTTAACGAGTATTCTAACCGCCTTTGGTCAGACCAATCTGGTGCATAAACCTGGTCTTTGACAACTTGCTGATGGAATCCACCATAGGGAAAGCCATTTAAAGTAAACACGTAGAGATCAAGTTCTGCCAACCATGATTTAAAATTAGCCAATTCCGAAGCAAGCAGTTCTCTGGAAGCTACGTCTGCTAAGCGCAAACCAATCCCGAAGGGTTTATCTGGGGCTAACCTTGCTTTTAAGTCGGGAATATAGTGTTTTAAATTAGCAAAGACTTGACTCCATTCTTCACCAGGATGAATGTTTGTGCAATAAGTCAAGTGGAAATTATTATTTATTCCTGCTTTCATTTTTTAGGTAGTAATTGGCAAATATGTAACTAAAGCTTCTTAAGTTGGTAGCTGAGTAGGTGGGCGGAAATAAACCGAAAATGGTTTGTTGTTGCTAAGAATGCGCTAAAGCGCAACTACGAGCCAATTTCAAATATTTTACATTTTGTTACATAGCTGTAAGTTTTCCCACCTACTTACTTAATAGCTCATTGCTAACAGTGAAATTGCTTGCCTGTATAACGATAAGTTAACTTCATGAACCTCAATTCCTTTTCCTAGGCTTCGTAAAAGCATTATTGTCAATTGTCCACCTAGGTGTTCCCGAAACTCGCTTAGCCCTTGGAACAGACAGCGAGGATGTTCTAGTTGAAATGATTCTGAAGCAAGTTCTGGTACGTATAGGGTAAATCCTAAAGCTAAGAGTGTATCAATTATCTGCCGCCACTCTAACTGAGAAATCAGTCCTAACAGGTAAGAATAGGTACTATCTAAAGCAATACCAATAGCGACTGCTTCTCCATGACGCAAGCTGTAGTTAGTTAACTGCTCTAATTTGTGGGCTGCCCAATGACCGAAATCTAAGGGACGCGATGAACCTTTTTCAAAGGGATCGCCACTGTTGGCAATATGCTCTAGGTGTAGTTGGGCACAACGATAAATCACCTGTTGCATAGTGTTCATGTCGCGATCTCCAAGTTTCTGAGCGTGGGTACGAATGAACTCAAAGAAGTTAGCATCTTTGATTAACGCTACCTTAACTGCCTCAGCAATTCCAGAACGCCAGTCGCGATCATCTAAGGTTGTCAAGAAGTCAAAGTCATTTAAAACTGCATAAGGTGGGGCGAAGCTGCCAAGAAAGTTCTTTTTCCCAAAGGCATTGATGCCGTTCTTCACTCCTACCCCAGAATCATTTTGTGCTAACACTGTCGTCGGAATACGGATCAGGCGAACTCCCCGATGGGCTGTTGCTGCTGCATATCCAAGCATGTCCAATACAGCCCCACCGCCAATCGCTAACAGGTAAGAGTGACGGCAAAGTCCCACTTGATCGATAAGTTGGTGAATTTGCTCTACCAACTTGGGATTGTTCTTGGCTGCTTCTCCACCAGGAATAATCGTTGGAGAGGCTACCAGTTTTAATGTGTTTGCATAGCGATCGCTATATGCCTCAATTTGCTTGATTAAAGAGCGCCAATACCCTAACAATCCTCCATCAACCACGACTAAGACTTTCTTTGGTTGTGCAAGAGAGTCTGCAGCAATGACGGATGCTAGCATCGGGTTGTTTAAATTAAACAAACCTGTGGTAAAGCAAACGTCGTAGTCGAATCTTACCGAGACACTTTGGCGGATCGGTTGCAGATCGATTGTTGTATTTCGCTTAATATCAACTACCATATTTTTCCCTGATATATTTATTTTCGTTTGACGCTTCAACTTTCTTAATGACTGCACCCGTACGCCAAGGCTTGAAAGAGAGAACCGATTCTAACAACTAACAGCTAATCGCTAATTGCTGACTCTTAAAAAAGCTTTGAGTATTTTCAAATTCTTTGATTAATGTGGCTCTGTCTTTTTGGATAACTAACTTTGCTAAATGGTTATAAGCATTGGCTAAAGACTCAATTGCAAGACATCTATCTTCTGTAGCCAGCATAATATCCACACATAAGTTTGGACTTTGAGCAAATAAACGCTTCACGATGTCAATTTCTTGACGGTAACTGGGACTTGACATCGATAAGCTACGATCTACATCGACTTTTTCTTGGGCTAAGTACATACCGAGGCTGAATCGAGAAAAATGTCGTGTCGCTTGAATAATCACCATCAAATGATCATGTTCTTCAGGTGTACATTCGATTAAATCTCCACCCTGACTGCTCATCAAGTCTAATAACCATTGAAATGATTCATCGTTCCGACCCGAACATACCACAATTTTTTGTCCGGCAAACGATTTGACATTTGGTCCAAACATCGGATGTAATCCCATAACTGCACCAGAATAATGTTCGAGCATTGCCTGAACTGGCTCGGTTTTTATACTGGTGATATCAGCTAAGGCTGCCGTTGGCTTCATGTATTGAGCTGCACGCTTAATGATATCTACTGTTTGTTCAATTGGTACAGATACCAAAACTAAGTCGGCACCGCCTAACAGTCGCTCGGCATCCTCCCAATCTTTGCGATCAAGAAGACTTACATTATGTCCTGCTGTTGAAAGTTGCTCAGAGAAAAATTTCCCCATTCTGCCACTTCCACCAATGATTGTTACTTTTTTAGGTGCAACAGTAGCTACCGAGGACTGATTTGTTAGTACCGCGTGACAGCTATTAACGAAAGTTGTCCAGATTGATTCGGGAATACCAGCTTGATCAAGTAGTTGACTTACACAAGCAAGTTGTTCTTCTGTACTCGGGACTGATGATGTTAACAGTGACAGGCGATCGCGTAGGAGTTCAATCAGGTTTTGGTCTATTTGTTTAAGCTTATCTGGAATCATAAATAATTGAGAAAGTTAGAATATTAGTTATTAGGTTTTGGTTGCTAATACGTAAGAATTCAGGAGTCAGGAGTCAGAATGCTTGTCGCTTCAAGAATTTAAACTATGGATATTTTGTGGACATCATTACCGAAGTGGAGCTATAAGCTTTGTCCCAAGCTGAATTCTGAATTCACCGATTCTGAATCCTTACGCTAATACTTTTAAGTCACAGCAAACATTTTCGCGAGAACCGTTGAAATTGGTAATAGACTTAAGACTAGCAATCCATATGGCAAACCAGCAAAACTAGCAGCAACTGTAGCGTCTAAGACAATAAGTGATAATACTCCAGCACGCACTGCTATCCGGATATTTGTTGGAATTGGTTCGCGTGTAGCTTTGATAAAAGGTACTAAAACTCGTGCAGCTAGTAAAACAATGAATGGCAATACTGCTAGCAGGCGATCATGATTTAACAACCCCAACCCTAAAAGTCCAGCAATCACGCTTGTAAGCATTATCAGTGCTACTATGCCATTGCTGTGATTACCACCTTTCACTTCTCCTCGACTTAGGGTTGTCACAGCAGCAATGTAAACAATAGGAATCAAAGCTAAAAACCAATTCTGCATCACCATTGGTGACACAACACTCACACCGAGCAACAAGTTGCCGCCACGGCATATTCCCATGTTCAACGGACCAAAAATTTTGTGATGCTTGCCGAGTGCATCATAAAGGATGGCAGCAGCAGCAACACCACAAGCTAATGAACCGCTTAACAATGAAATCTTCGCAGCTGCTAATATACCAATACTTAATAGCACGCTTGCCAAGAGTACTGCCCCTTGATATGATGCTCTACCACTAGGAAGGGGTCTTTCCGGTCGCTCTACTGCGTCTAATTCTGCGTCGAATATATCATTAAAAACAATACCCCCACCGTATAAACCCGTAGTTGACAACAACAACCACAATAGGGAGCCCAAATGAGTTTCAAACGTTGTCAAGATAACGCATCCTGAAATAGCGAAGCCAGCTAAAACATCTGCCCATGCAGTGACGATGTTAGCAGGGCGCATCATCTGAAGATAAGCCCATAGGCGATGATTTGTGGAAATAGCTGTGTTCATAATCAGGGGAGTGGGGAATAGTTAATAGTGAATGGTTAATGGTTGTTTTTGGCAATCAACAATCAACCATTAACAACGAAAAATTACTCAATTAATGCGTATTCTCGCGTAGACTCAATCATGGGTTCTTGTCCGCGTAGAACTGAATTACCGTTAAAGAACTGTCGCTGATCTATGGGTGACGCATTGAGCCAGTCTGATTCAAAGATCTGACCGCTTTGGCTGTATGCTGCAAGTGCATTCTCGTAACAAACTGCTCGTACATGAGCCTCTCTTATTCCCCGATCGCACATCAGTTGAGCAGTTTTGGGTACAGCAAGCGGATCACTCATCCCCCAATCAGCACTACTATCGACAATGATGCGATCGCTGCCATACTGGCGGACAATTTCTACCATCCGGGCATTTCCCATTTTGGTATTTGGGTAAATCGTGAACGCTGCCCAGAAGCCCCGATCCAAAACCGATTGTACTGTCTCTTCGTTGTTATGATCCACAATGACTTTTGATGGATCTAACCCGTGTTCTATACAGACATCCATGCTGCGACTTGTGCCTGCTTTCTTATTCCGATGTGGTGTATGAATTAACACCAGCATTTCTAGTTCTTTTGCTAGTTCTAATTGTAGGCGAAAGTATTTGTCTTCTGCTTCAGTCATGTCGTCGTAGCCGATTTCACCAATAGCAACGACACCCTCTTTACAAGCGAACAGAGGCAAAAGTTCCATGACTTCACTCGCCAGTGCTTCGTTGTTTGCCTCTTTCGAGTTCAATCCAATCGTACAGTAATGCTTTATACCAAACTGCTCTGAGCGAAACCGCTCCCATCCAACTAAGCTACTGAAGTAATCTTGGAATGAACCCACACTAGTACGGGGTTGTCCTAACCAGAAAGCAGGCTCAATCACAGCAACAATTCCTGACTCCCGCATAATCAGGTAATCGTAAGTTGTGCGAGCAGTCATGTGAATGTGGGGATCGATAAACATCATATTTGTTAATTGTTAACTATTATTCGTTAATTACTCTTGGTCACGTCCGTGCAATCTCAAGCTATTCCAAGTCAACTCTCCTGCTTGAATCAGGGCTTGTAAGTGTGGGTATCTAGCTTGAATTTCTTGGGCTTGTGTTAGAGGACAATCAGAGAGTGCAAGCGCAGCAGCTGCTTGTTGAACTGGATCGGGGTCGGCGATGACTCGCTCTAAGTCAGCTATAATCGCGGAGTCTGCGAATTTTCCTACCGTTCGCCATAGTTCGGGAGAGACTAAGCGTTTAGCTGCCCAACGTTCGTGGGCGTAATCGACGAGCATTCTTGCGAGTTCTGGATTTGCACGCTGATCAAGCCCTTGGATTAAATGCAGGGGACTGCCTACAAACAGGGCTTTAAGGACGATTTGGTTCCATGCCAAATCGTCTAAGCACTCTGCAGGATAGGGATTTAGCAAAGCGATCGCGTTAAAAACTGCTGTGATGTTGCTGCGAACTCCCTCAGCCGCAGGCTTCTGTAGCAACTCTGGAAAAGGTAAAAGTGGTAAAGCTTGATAGAGTGCGACTAATTCGCCAACATCTGCCGCAGAGAAAACTTGCTCTAGAGTTCGCAGATACTGAGTCGCATTATCTTGGGGAATAGCCAGTACAAGCAAAGTGCGTGCGACTTGATCTACAGTCCAGTGTCCGGGGAACCAACCTAACCGAACTGCTGAAGCCGCCTTTAAATCGAATGGTGTTAGCTCTAAATTGTTCTTACCTATATAACGAGGTACAGAGCTAAAAGCAGTGAAAAATACTCGCGTATTATCACCACTTTTAATTTGCGTCCTCTTCTGATCCAACCAAGTCCAACCTGATTCAGTAACTTGCCTTTGAAGCCAGTTTTGCAGTAAGTCGGTAATGCTAATTGTTTTTTCTATTGTTGAAATCATTACACTGATTTTTATAAATTTTTTTGTTATTTTGTTCGCTCAATTTAAAAAGATATCCCCTTAATAAGATTCGGATAAGAAACTTGCTCTTTTTGGTAGGGAAGCATTCTAGCGGAATAGTAAAAGTTATACCATGTCCGTTCGATTAACCTGAAATACAGAAATAACCTCTCCCCGCCAAAGCTGCGCTTTGTCTCCCCTCCCCGCAGGCGGGGAGGGGTTGGGGG
>JAQYWN010000288.1:6765-8943 GCA_029379265.1 Rhizonema sp. NSF051 | reverse complement strand
TTATAGATTTGGGTGGTTCTCAAACTAAAGTCATAGCTAGTGTACCTGAATCAAGTGACTCGCCCATATTGCTTTGTATGGAGCCAGAAATAGCGGATGTGTCAGCTGCCTCTGTGCGGAACTACGAAAAAACAAAATCTGGTGAAGTAGATCCAGAGAATGCCTGCTGGGTGGGTATTGGCGATGAATACTACACAGTTGGGTTTTTGGCAAGGCACAAATATGGTGGTAACTCGCTACTCAAGCAACTTAAAGAGGAGAATGCGGTTCCAAAGATAGGCGGAGTTTTGTGGGTGTTACAGCAGAAACTAAAACTTTCTCCCAAATTAATTGTGAGATTGACTGTATTGCTACCACCCTCGGAGTATCAGGATAGAGAGCGTCTTGAGGCAAAGTTAAGACAAGAACTGAAGCTTTTCAACACTCCTACTGGTGAAATGCGAGTTAAGTTAGTAGATTTTAACGCTAAGCCAGAAGGGGGTGGTATCTACTTGTACCGTCGGAGCATGTTGGGTGCTAACATTAAGAACCGTAACATGGCAGTAGTGATGTTGGGACATCGCAATGCTTCCGTACTAGTTTCGGTGAGAGGTGCAGTTGCTCCTGGAGTGTCGAGTACCTTTGGAATGTCATGGATGTTGGATGATTTTGTCAGACGGTGCAGTGGTCTATTAAAAGAAGATCCACAGTTAATGGCAATAATAGTAGCAGCAGGATCTGAGTGCAATTCATCCGCTTTAGCTAGCTTGTCGCGGCGCAATAGCTCAGCAGAAGAGTCTGGGGAAGCAACTGAGATGCAAGAAGCTCTCAAACTTAGTCGAGATGAGTATTTCCGAGCATTGGTGCGATGGTTGTCGCAGGAACTGCCCCGTGATCTAGATGAGATTATTTTCGGCGGTGGCACTGCAGCGTACCTCAAGCCAGAGTTGGAGGCGCATTACAGTCATGTGTCGATTACTTGGAATGGTGGTGTAGAGATTCCGCCTGGATTGGATACAGCAGGAATGTCGGTACGCATTGCGGATGTGTGGGCATTGTACCAGGTATGTTTCGGTATGGATAAGTCAATCAAAAAAGATGATTCCGCAGAACAACAACATCCTACTCCTGTGCGAAGCTCGCCGGATGGAAAGTCTGCCGGACAGAATCTTCTGTCCGGCGAGCTTTCCGGAGTACTCCACCCGGCAGACTTCGCTGCTGTGGCGTCTTCTGCAACTGAGCGCAATGTGGTGAAGCCCAAAGGATTTCTGGAAATGCCAGAGAAATTGTGAGAAAAAATAGCTTGAGCTTTATTTTTAGGCTCAAGCATATCATTCAAAAATTCTTTGATCGTTGATGATGGTTACCTTGGATGCCATTCCCTATTCCTCATTGTCATTGCTATCCGTGAGCTTGCTGACAAAGGCATCAGGAGTCACAAAATTGCCGCCATTTGCAGCCTGTAGGGGATTTTGGGTGGGGAAATTGGTCGAACTAGTATAACCCGTAATGTAGGCATTACCTGCTCTGTCCACGAATATACCAGAGCCATAATCATAAATGTTACCACCAAGGTAAGTAGAGTACACTAGAGCGTTCCCATCAGGATTCAGCTTGGTGATAAAGGCGTCACCATCGCCACCTATTGCAGGCTGTAGGGGATTTCGGGTGGGGAAATTGGTCGAGAAAGTAGAACCCGTAATGTAGGCATTACCTACTCTGTCCACGGCGATGCTGTAGCCATAGTCATTATTGCTACCACCAAGGTAAGTAGAGTACACCAAAGCGTCCCCATCATGATTCAGCTTGGTGACAAAGGCATCTTGAATGCCGCGTATTGCAGCCGGCAAGGGATTTTGGGTGGGGAAATTGGTCGAATTAGTATTCCCCGTAATGTAGGCATTACCTGCTCTGTCCACGGCGATGCCAGAGCCAGAGTCATCAAAGCTACCACCAAGGTAAGTAGAGTACACCAGAGCGTCCCCATCATGATTCAGCTTGGTGACAAAGGCATCTTGAATGCCGCCAAAGGTAGCCTGTAAGGGATTTTGGGTGGGGAATTTGGTCGAACTAGTATAACCTGTAATGTAGGCATTACCTGCTCTGTCCACGGCGATGCCAGAGCTATAATCATCACTACCAAAGTAAGTAGAGTAGACCAGAGCGTCGCCATCATGATTCAGCTTGGTGATAAAGGCA
>JAQYWN010000288.1:0-6665 GCA_029379265.1 Rhizonema sp. NSF051 | reverse complement strand
GTAAGTAGAGTAGACCAGAGCGTCGCCATCATGATTCAGCTTGGTGATAAAGGCATTATTAATGCCGCCGCCATAAGCAGCTTGTAGGGGATTTTGGGTGGGGAAATTAGTCGAATTAGTATTCCCCGTAATGTAGACATTACCTGCTCTGTCCACGGCGATGCCAGAGCCAGAGTCCGAAATACTACCACCAAGGTAAGTAGAGTAGACCAGAGCGTCGCCATCATGATTCAGCTTGGTGATAAAGGCATTATTATAGCCACCGCCGAAAGCCGCCTGTAAGGGATTTTGGGTGGGAAAATTGGTAGAACGAGTATTACCCGTAATGTATGCATTACCTGCTCTGTCTACGGCAATGCTTCTGGCAACTTCCAGATTGCTACCACCAAGGTAAGTAGAGTAAACTAGAGCGTCGCCATCAAGATTTAACTTGGTAATAAAGGCGTCACCATCGCCGCCATAAGCAGCCTGTAGGGGATTTTGGGTGGGAAAATTGGTCGATTGAGTAGAACCCGTAATGTAGGCATTACCTACTCTGTCCACGGCGATACCATTGCCATAGTCATTACTGCTGCCACCAAGATAAGTAGAGTAACTCAACACCGGATCAATAATTAACGGCCTCGTTCGGTCATATTTTCCCAAATCAAAGCTGACAATGTTAGAACTATTGATGAGATAATTGTTGTTGGCAATGACCTGCTTAGTGCCATTCACTTTCTGATAAACAACAGGCTTATGCAGTTGAACTAACTTTGTGCCCACAAGCAAAGTTAAATTACCCTCAGGGTTCACTGACACTTTGTCCACTCCTGCAAAAGCAAGCTTGATCAAGTTTGGGTCAGCCCTTGGTGCAACGACAAAGTCATATTCCAACTGCTGTTGGTTGCCATAATAAACCATGTCCACACCAGGATACACCTGCTGGTATTTCACTTGTGCGTAGGTGGGAATGTTGGTGTGCCAATGTTTCGGGTCGTTGCCCAGAAAATAATTCACCTTTGTGGGCAGTGGTTGAACCCCGGTGATTTGTGGAGATGGGTTAGCACCAATTAGTTGCATCCGCACGACACTCGAACTGGTATTGACAGTTGGTTTTGCTGGGTGTGAATCTTTGTGAGTCAGGTGATTTGATTGCAACTGTGGTTGAGTTAAAGTCAGCACCGCTTCTGTTGGTGTCAAGTAGAGGTGACCACCATGACCGTGGGACAAAAACTTGACGCTAGCATCTGTCTGACCAACATTTGCCTCAAAGCTCAATGGTAGTTTAGTGTAGGCAGCTTGGATTTGTTGAGTAGCTATTTGAGTGGGCGTTTGATGATTGGGCAATATGTTTGTTGCTAGGTTCGGACTACTGCTGACTAAAACAATCAGCAAACCTAAAACCGCCGCAAATAATGATTTGACCCAAGATGATATTTTTCGAGTCATCATTGTTCAAGTTTAAATAGACATCTGTTATTGGGTGCTAGGCGTTAGTTGTTGGGCTTTGGGAATAGTTAGCTAATAACCAACTTTTAACAAGCAACAAGTAATCAATAATACACTTACTTTTCCATCTCACACTTTCTCATGAAACGGCTTCACTCCACAACTATCACTCTTAAGCTTAATAATTGTGTATATTTTGTCGATAGCACCACGGAATTAAAATGGCACTGCAGCGTACCTCAAGCCAGAGTTAGAGGTGCATTACGGTCATGCGTAGATTACTTGGAATGGTAGTGTAGAGATTCCGCCTGGATTGGATACAGCAGGAATGTCGGTGCGTATTGCGGATGTGTGGGCATTGTACCAGGTATGTTTCGGTATGGAGAATTCAATCAAAAAAGATGATTCCACAGAACATCAACATACGCCTGTTGCTCAACCTACCCCTGTTGCTGTGGCGTCCCCTGCAACAGGGGGTAATGTTAGGAAAAAACCCAAGGGATTTCTGGAAATGCCGGAGAAATTGTAAGAAAAAAATAACCGCTACAAAGTTGTAGCAGTTGTGGCGATCGCTATTCGTGGGGATTACGCGACGTACTGATGACAGCCAAGAATACCGTTGTATTCGTAGATGTCCGGATAACCCCTCTGCTCGTCTCCAGGATGGTACTTGCCGAACCAGAAGGCGATATGATCGCTGTTCCACCAGAAAGTTCCGTCACTGCGGCGGCTGATACTGGTTTCTCTCCAGTATGAAGTCCTAACGGTTAACCCACGCCAGTTAAGCTGCAGTGCTGGGGAAAAGCAGTTTCCGTGTGCGGTGGAGAACCAGATACCAAGTAAACGAAAGTGGATTGTCATGACTGACTCCTGTGAGGTTTTCATTGCATTTGGGCGTAGCCTTCTTCCCTCGTGGGAGTTAGCAGTCTTAAGGAACCTGCACGAAAAAACAAACACCCTTCTGTCAGAGTGTTTGTTGTGGTTACTGGTATTCCAGCAATTAGAATGGGATATCGTCTGTGTTTATGTCTACAACACTCAAGCGCCCTTTACCGTTGCTAGCAGCTACTCCAGCACCAACCAACTGCCTGTTTTCTCGAGGTTGAGGTTTCTTTACGGGTGCGACGGGTACGGGTGCGATCGCCTGAGTTGGAGCAGTTTCAGATTCAACAACAGTGGCAGTGGGTATGAAGCTGCGGATAACCAGAGTTGCGACCTTACTCTTATACGTGCCATTGTCGATTGTTCTTAGATCTAAATAGCCGATCGCCACTCCAGTAGCTTGGAGAGACGAAATGCTCATCGCGGGTGCGCCTTTTGCTCTGTAGGCAAGATTTTCTTCAACGACGCCATCTTTTGAGTAGTGGTTGAAGGAACAGTATCCTGAGACTACCTTTACTCCAAGAGAATCGAAGGATTCGTTGATTGAGAGAATACGGATGGTTTGAGTTGAATTAATCATGATACTAAAGGGATGAATTTTCACATTTTTTGCACAAGAGCGCTCTAAACATTAAGCACCCCACTAGTCAGGTTGAATGACTAATGGGGTGCAATGTGTTTGAGTGGTTTAGCAATTTTCGACAAGGGCGTTAATACCAGATTCAGTCGATTTACGAGAACTGCTAATGAGTTCCAAATTACTGACTTTAATGATTGGTTTTTCCCTTAACTCACCAGTATTCTTATCAGTCCACTTGTCGAAAACCAGTTCCCCGGTTACTGCAACTGTCGAACCTTGAAGCACCCAGTCTGCAGCAACCTGAGCAATGTTTCCCCACATTTCCAGATCGAACCACAGCGGAGATTCGCTTTTATAAGGAGGTTTGACAGCGAGAGAAAGGGAAACCTTCATTGCACCAGACTCGAAATACCGAACGTCTGGATCAAGTCCAGCACGACCAACTAAGTCTACTTTGTTGATATAAGTCATGAGATTATCCTCGAATTAATAGTTTTTTCTCAAAGCTGGCGCGGTAGCGCAAAGTCTGTAGGAAAGAGTACTCTCTCCGGCGGCGAAGTCTGTCGGGCGCGAAATCTGAAGGCACGTTTCGGGGGGAAGCTTCCCCCCGAAAGCTGCCGCCCGGAGAGAGTACTCTCTCCGGCGAGTTTCGCGGAATCTTCCGGAAAGTCTGCGGGATGGAAGATTCCATCCCGCGAGCTTTCCGTCTGACGAGCTTCGCGCGAAGCTCCGGGGACAGAATCTTCTGTCCCCGAGACTTCGCAGCTTTGCGCTTGGGGATGCCACTATTTACGGGATTTTTGGAGGCGATGCCTTCGTCAACGGAAGAGCGCCGTATCGCAAATAACCCCAAGCCATTCATTGTGCTTGGGGTTATCGTTGTCTTAAGCAAGTTGCTCTTTGGTAACCAATCCCTCTAACTTAGCTGCCAATTTCTCTAGTTTGATTTTGGACAAACCAGTAACTTTGTGATGTTTTGCGAGTTTCTTCAGTTTGTCCATTGGTAAACTCTTAAGCTCCGCAGAACTTGCCAATACAGGAGCAACTACTAACTCTTGAGGCGCTTCCAATTCCAGAGGAACTGCTAATTCTCCTGCAACTACTGACTCCTGAGGATCTGACTCTAGAGAAACTGCTAATTCCTGAGGATTCGGTGTATCCGTCGTTTCTTTATGTGCAAGATTGGGAGACGACGCTACATTATTATTAGACTCTTCAGGAGTGTCAATGCTGTCCTCGCCCATAGTGTAAATAATGATTTGTTCAAAAGTGGCTATAGTGGGTTCTTTCACCACGGTTATCCTATGCTTTGAAGCCACTTTTCTGACTGAGAACTTTGCACCTGCTGTACGGAGTCTATTCGCTAAGTCATTGAGTATATTGAACTCAACGTCAAAATAGGGGTGTTGATTGATTAAGGCGCTCATAACTTTATCCTGTATATTTTCATGTGCGAGCGCAAGAGCGCAAATTGAATCGACACTTAAATGGAAAACGAAACCCCACAACATATGCTGTGAGGTCATCTATTCACAGCTTATACTGAGAGAGCTTTTTTACTTTCTCTCCGACTTTTCAAACATCCTCTGTAGCTAATCCATAAAGTGAAGGAGACCTGAAAAAACGGATGGGCATCGATACTCTATCAAATAGACAGGACAACCCAATGCTCACCCTCACGCTCTCAGGAGAATCCATATAGGACTACTATTTGATTTTTGAAAAAAACCCAGTACACTTCAGGAGCTTTTTTTCCTGTTCCCTGTTCCCTCGCTACGTAAACAATTTCAGAAATCAAACCGGATTCCTATAATCAAATTTTGTTATAATGACTATCAAAACTTTTCCATCAAATTCTCTCGCACTGCTACCATGTCTGCTGCAACTTTTCATAAGTTGTAATGCGCCTGTATTAGCGAATTCAATATCACAAACAATCCCTAATAACGTAAAAGTGAAGTCTAATGAAGTGCTGCTATTGAGTGCAAAAGGTAAAGGAGTACAAATTTACCAGTGTCAGCCCAAGACAGATGATCCTCGTCGGTTTGAGTGGACGTTTAAGGCACCAGAAGCAGACTTGTTTAATAACCAAGGAAAAAATATTGGCAGACACTACAAAGGTCCAACTTGGCAAGCTAAAAGCAGCAAGGTTGTTGGTCAAGTTCAGGCAAGTGCTAACTCACCTGACAGCACGGCCATTCCTTGGTTGTTGCTTACTGCCAAATCTTCTGAAGGAAAAGGCGTCTTCGCCAATGTTACCAAAATTCAACGGATTGCTACAGTGGGAGGCAAAGCGCCAGCGACTGGGTGTGACTCTTCACATCAAAACGCACTTGTGCGAATCCATTACCAGGCAATCTACAACTTTTATGGTGCAGCACAAGTGAAATAGTAGCAGTGTTTGCATTGAACGTTGTCAAAGTTGGCAATTCCTTCCTGCTTCTAGTACAGCACGGCGTAAATAAGCCAAGTATTAGATAGCTCAGATCTTGCACCAACGTCTTATTGCGAAAATCCAAGCTTAAAAGACTCATGATGTCGTTGATTGTACACTGCAATCTACTCCTTATTGAGAAGGTGCAAGATCTGAGATAGCCAACACTTTACCCTTGTATGTCCACTTAAAAGGTAAGCGCCATTGTTTTATTAAAATAGTCGATAAATTCAAGAATTTTAGTTTTGAGGTCGTCCTGGCTCTTGAAGCTGGCACGCTTAAGAAATTTCCGAGCTAACAACTTCAACTTTTACGTCAAATTCTTTATCTTCAGGGGGGGGTTAACCAGTAGCGACACGTTTCCCTGTGCCAGAGGTACATCTGCTTATTCCTTTTTTTTGATTTGCGAGCAGAATCCAGAAGATAATTGCCCTTAATTTGAACTTCTTTTTGTTTTCCGTTACGTAAAACAGGAGACGACGCATTAATCGACACAAAACGCGAAGAGTGACCCTCGTTCCGACGCTCGTGCCTCGCTACCGCTTCGCTAACGCTAACGCCAGTCGCCTACGGCGGGAGAACGCCTCATGCGCGCTGGTTCACCAAATTCAGCAGAATTTTTAGTATTAATTGAGAATTCTTCTAATAAACTGCTTAATTTAGGGCACTTCACGATTAAACGCGAGTGCGCACAACGAGTACCCGTAAAGGGTTGCGCGTTTTGTGCAGTGAAACAACACCAGCACTACGTAACATGTCTACAATGTAGGGAGTCAATTCCGGTATATTCTTGTCCAGTTTGTGAAATAGAAGCTGAATTGGCGCAATCCCTGTCGTTCAAAATTTACTATCACACCTTTGAGTTTTTTGGCATGTGTACATCTTGCCAGTTGCAAGTCCCTCAATCCGTTTTATTAAAATCAGAAAAACCCGTACCCTTTTATTAGGTAAAACTAATTGAATGTCAGTTGGATTAAGCTCACGCCCTTAGAGTGATCCATAAAAATAAATGCCCAGCCGTATTGGGGAATATTACGCGAAGCTCCGGGGAGAGAGTACTCTCTCCCCGAGACTTCGCGACTACGACGATCCGTTCTAGTTTGACGGCTGGGCATTTATTTCTTGGCAATATGCTTAACTGGATGCCTAACTGTCGTAGCATAGCTTCGACCCTCGCCACGCTCTCCATCTTACCCTGGTGTTTGTACAAATCACGGGCTTTTTGAAACACTGTGATCGCTTCAGGAGATTTACCCCATTGTAAAGTCTTGTTTATTCATGCTAACTTATTTATCCTTTACAAATCTTTAACAAGCAAGTATTGCTTTAATTAAGGAG
>JAQYWN010000287.1 GCA_029379265.1 Rhizonema sp. NSF051 | reverse complement strand
CGGTAATATTATCTAATTAGTGTATATTCTGTATTATGAGCGGATATGGAGACTTGCAACGTAACCGTTCAGATTTACGTCTTTGCGTTTTGCGTTAGGCTAATTGCTCATAAGTTCTTCTTTGATAATAATTTTTAAGGAGTTAATTTTCATGATTAGCTTACGGTTTAACCGTTTAATTGCCGAATGGGTACCATTAATACAAGCTAGGTTTTTTATATTCTTCGGCGCTTTCTTTACTGGCTTATGTCTTAGTCTTTTGTTAGCTTCTTGCACGGCAAATAATTCAAATAAACCTACTCAAACTCAAGCATCAGTAGTTAGATTTGGCTATCAAAAAGCGTCAATTCTTATTAAGAGTAAGGGAGTGTTAGAAAAACGGCTGCAGCCTGAAAAAGTATCTGTCCAATGGATTGAATTTCCAGCGGGACCACAACTTTTAGAAGCTATGAATGTGGGTAGTATTGACTTTGGTGCAACAGGAGAGTCTCCACCCATTTTTGCTCAAGCAGCAGGAGCCTCACTCACATACATCGCGGGGATTGCTCCTAATCCCGCAGGTGAAGCTATTCTTGTTACCCAAAACTCTCCTATCAAAACAGTAGCCGATCTTAAAGGTAAAAAAATAGTTTTTCAAAAAGGTTCTAGTGCTCATTATTTTCTATTGCAAGTTTTAGAAAAAGCCGGATTGCGATATAGCGATATTCAACCCGTATCTTTACCACCTGCCGATGCTCGTGCTGCTTTTGTTAAAGGTAGCGTTGATGCTTGGTCAATTTGGGACCCATTTTATGCAGCGGCAGAAAAAATACTAATGCGCGGACTCTAATTGACGGCATTGGAATTAACAAACAAGGTGGATTTTATCTAGCTAGTCGTAAGTTTGCTGACGAACAACCGCAAATAGTTAAAGCAATGTTAGAGGAAATTCAAAAGGTAGAAGATTGGTCGGATAAAAATAGAGAGACTGTGGCAGAAACTCTGGTTCCTGTGTTGGGAATTGATTTAGAATCTATGAAAAAAGCAACTTTTAGAAGAAAATTTGGTGTCGTACCAATCAATGAAAAACTGATTACCGAACAGCAGAAAGTTGCTGATACATTCTATAAGTTAAAATTAATACCAAAGCAGATCGATGTGAAAGCCGCTATGCTGAAACCAGAAGAATACGCTGCTCTTTCACCAAAAATATAATATGAGTTAGTGATTAATTGTTAAAGAATTAACAAACAACAAACAACAAACAACCATCAACCAACAACCTTATGACGAATCCTACTGAGTTGCTAAATAGTCGTTACGGTGCTAGTGCCGTTCATGTAGATGGTTTATGGAATGACAGCTTAACAAATCTGCTATCTCACCGCTCAATTCGTGCTTATAAATCTGATCCTTTGCCGTCAGGAACTTTAGAAATTTTGGTTGCGGCGGCTCAATCTGCGTCTACTTCGTCGAATCTCCAAACATGGAGTGTCGTAGCTGTGGAAGATGCAAACCGCAAAGAAAAGTTATCACAACTTGCAGGAAATCAAGCACATATTCGGCAAAGTCCACTCTTCCTTGTTTGGTTGGCAGATTTAGCTCGCCTGACTCAGATTGCTGAAAGTCTCGGACTAGCACATGAAGGTTTAGATTACTTGGAAATGTTCCTGATGGCAACAGTAGATGCCGCTTTAGCAGCTCAAAATGCGAGCGTAGCGGCTGAATCTCTAGGCTTGGGAACAGTGTATATCGGTGCTATGCGTAACCAACCGGAAGAAGTGGCGAAGGTACTGAATTTGCCTTCGCAAGTTTTTGCTGTCTTTGGATTGTGTGTTGGTTATCCCGATCCGGCTCATGCTGCTGCGATCAAGCCGCGTTTACCACAATCGGCTGTGTTACACCGAGAAACTTATCAGTTAGAACAATCTGAAGCGATCGCTCAGTACAACGAGGTCATGAAAGCATTCTACACTGCTCAACAGATGAATATTCCTGGCGATTGGTCGGAACACTCAGTCAAACGAGTTGGTTTTGCTCAGTCTTTATCGGGACGTGATCGCCTGCGTGAAGCCTTAAATAATCTTGGCTTCCAACTGCGGTGAACTACTGTTCGTGAATCGTAAGGGCGAACAGCCGTTCGCCCCTACATGGGCATCTGTCGCATTCTTTTTTCAATTTGGTATAAATTCATTTGGCATGGTTTTTGCATAGAGGATAAGTAAACTATCATCATCACCAAGAACCTATGCCAGAAAAGCGAAACCCAAGTGAAAAGAGTTTGCACGCACTAGATTACTTGAACCTGTTTTTAGCAGACGTGCGGGATGGTGTGGGACCATATCTGAATATCTACCTCAAAGGCTCGCAACATTGGAATCCTCAGCAAATCGGGATAGTCACAGCAGTCTCCTCAATTGCTACAGTGATTGCCCAAACACCTGCTGGTGCTTTGATTGACAGATTGAGCCAGAAACGGTTGTTGATTGTACTGGCGGCTGCTACAGTCACCTGTGGTTGCTTTGCTATAGCGTTTTTTCCAAATTTGCAAGTAGTCATCGGCGCTCAGGTTTTAATTGGCATTGGTGCAGCAGTTTTTCCTCCTGCCATTGCGGCGATTACCTTGGGGTTGGTGGGGAGTGACAAATTAGATCGGCGAGTCGGTCGCAATGAGACTTTCAATCATTCAGGCAATTTACTAGCTGCTACTTTAGCCGGTCTTGCTGGTCAATTTATTGCGCCCAAATCCATCTTTTTTCTGGTTGGGTTAATGGCGGTTGCCAGTGCTTTTGCAGTTGCCAGAATTCGTGAGAAGGAGATTGACCACGATTTAGCGCGCGGTGATGCAGAAGAACGCTCTTCGGAGGAAACAGAACCTCAAGATAAGCAAGGAGGTATACTAAAACTATTGAGTGACCGCCGCATACTCTTCTTCGCTACAGCAGTGGTTCTATTTCACTTTGCTAATGCGGCAATGTTACCGTTGGTTGGTCAACGACTGGCTATAGATGGTAAAGGAACAGGATTAGATGGCACTGTTTATCTGTCTGCTTGCATTATTGTCGCTCAGTTAGTTATGATACCCACGGCAAACTTTGCTGGTCGCTTAGCAGAAGGTGGGCGAAAAGGCATCTTTTTAGTGGGCTTTGGTGTGTTGCCCATTCGGGGTGTACTTTACACACTTTCGGACAATCCCTTTTTTCTGGTTTCAGTACAAATCCTAGATGGAATTGCTGGCGGGATCTTCGGTGTACTTTCGATACTAATGGTTGCTGATTTAACTAAGGGAAGTGGTAGCTTTAATCTCACCCAAGGTATGCTTGCTACCTCGATTGGTATTGGTGCAGGTTTAAGTAATTTACTCGCTGGATTTGTGGTACAAAAAGCCGGATACAATGTTGGTTTTTTGATGTTGTCGGCGATCGCTGCTGTAGCTTTAGCTGTTTTCTGGTTTCTCGTGCCCGAAACTAAACAAAAGCAGTAGTCTGTCAAGCAACAGAGAATTATACCATTGTTGACCTTCTTCCATATCCAACTCAAGAAGTTGGTTACGATTTAAAATCTAAAGTTTTGGGAAAAGGTGGTGATCATCGATTTCATGCCAAATTTATAGATGGAGTCTTACACTTTCCCGGTTTGATAACAGAACATTAATCCAAAGTTAGATATGAGTAACATTTTTAAGGTAATAATACTTTTGACTTTTGACTTTTGAACGCCAGTCACCTCAAGTCGGGAAACTCCGAAGTTTGCCCGGAGGGAAACCAACGCCCTTCGGGTTCAGCAGTCGCCTACGGCGGGAAACCCGCCTGCAGCGCTGCTTCACCAGATGCCTACGGAGGGTTTCCCTCCTGCAGCACTGGTCTCACCTCCTGCAGCACTGGCTCCTCCTTGCAACTTCTCTCCGCCCAAGGCGCTGGCTCCTTTTGACGAACGCCTCGGCTTCTTGAAGAAACCGCGGTTCTGAGATTTCATTCCTGCTGTATCATCCATTCGCGCCTCAAAAAATAGGCAAATCTAAAACAAATCCTGGTAATACATTTTCTCCCGATAAATTTGCGGGTAATTGGACAATTTCAAAGGTTTGATTGGGACGATAGATTTCTACTTGTTGTGCTTGGGGATTAATTAACCAACCTAACCGCAAACCACTGTTGAGATATTCCTGCATTTTTTCTTGAAGTTGGGTCAGAGAGTCGGTGCGAGAACGCAATTCTATGACAAAATCAGGAGATAATGGGGGAAACTTTTCTTGTTCTTCTGGTGTTAATGATTGCCAGCGTTCGTTAGTAACCCAACCAACATCGGGAGAACGGTTTCCCCCATTCGGTAAACGAAATATGGTAGAAGAACTAAAGACTCTTCCCAGTTGAGTTTGACGGTTCCACAACCAAAGTGAGCCGTTTAAATCAGCTTCTCGATTTCCACTGACTCCACCGACAGGAGGCATAATTATTAATTCTCCTTTAGTCGTTCGTTCCAATTGCCAATTTTGATTGTCTTGGCAGAGTTGGTAAAACTGCTCGTCGCTTAAGTCTACATTTTTTAAATTTAAAATTACCGTAGCTGAAGTAATCATTGCTGAAAAATTCCTATGCCAAGGAAACGCCATAATTTAAAAACTGGATACTCTTACCATATCACTACTCGTTGCAATAATCGCGAGTTTAAGTTAGCTAGGCGCAAGTGCCGGGGCGATCATCCATACTTATTTTGGAACCTCTAAGAGCAAGGGACGAGATAAAACAGCGGCTGAGTTTGCCCGTGTAGCACAACAGACGGGTGGACAGGCTTTTACTGACAAAGATCTTGGCAACAATCCCTAATTTACAACTATTTGAGCCTTAACTGAACCGTATTAGGGCATAATCGCCAACGCTATTAGTAATATATTCTCCTGATTTAATATTACTAATTTGGAATGAGTATCTATTTAGCATTGCCTCTTGAATCATCCAAACGCCTTCGTTTATGGGATGATTCAATCGCTGCAATTTTACGATATTTTGTCACTGTTCTGCGAGTTATTGGCAAATCAAATCTTACTCTTAAAAGTTGGGATAGCTGTTCATCACTATAGGGATTCGCAGTTGATTCTTCTTCAATTAATTGTACGAGCATTTGTTGGATTTGTGGAGGGGTACGTCCGCCTACTCGTGCTGGAACACATAGCAAATGCAATGGAAAAATTTTACTGTACTGGTTGCTAATTAACATATACCGTCCTCTGACAATTCGACTGATTGTGGAGTTACTAAGTCCTACCGATTGAGCGACTAATTGTTGTGGGGTAGGTACTAAATCTAAGCGATCGCGACTCTGCAAGAAAGCTTGCTGGCGTTCAACTAAAAATTGACCGACTTTGAGGAGATTTTCCTGCCACAGATGTAATGCTGTAAGCAAGCTTTTTGCTCTTTTGTACAACGCTTCTAGCTGTTGAGTATCTCGCGTTCGCAATTGAGATTTCTGCAAAAGCTCAACTGCTTCGGAATTTAGACAAAAGCGTTGCTCGACTTCAGAAGTTAAAGAAATTTGCCAACCAGAAGCTGTTAATTCTGCTTTTAAATCAGGAGTCACAATAGGTGCATTGTCATGACCAAAGTTTCTGGCAGGGCGAGGTTCTAATTCCTGAATTTCACGAATAGCGTCGTTTATTTTTTTGATATCTATATTCTGAAAAGCTTGATTTTGAAGCAACCTATGTAGTAATATCTCACGATTAGAGCTTGCTTCTATAGAAGCACCAGTACAATTTGCTAATTCTTTTAAATATCCGTGAACTAATAGAAAAGCTAGACTTTGAGGCTTTTCTTTAAGTTGCAATAACAGACACTCTTGTCCTGAACGAGCAGCAATTCCAGGGGGATCGAAACTTTGAAGAACAGGGACAACTGCCTCTAATTCCCTTGCACTCCAGATACTACCATTTGCCCAAACTGCTGGAGTTTCTTCCAAGTATCCAGAACTTGAGATCCACTGAGTTAAATAGATTAAAGCTTCACGTTGTCTTGATGGAATTGATAAGGCAGAGATTTGTCCAAATAGATGTTCGCTGAGACTTATGTACTGCGCGGGTAGAGTATACCAATCTGGTAGAACATCCTCTAACAATGTTTCACTTTTTTCCGCTAAAGTCGCATCCTCTATTAAAAATGGATTGTGTTTAGCCTCTTCCCGGACATAATCTACCACTCGTTTGTGATCATATGGCAACAAGCGAACCAATTGCTGTAGCGTTGGATAAAGAACTGTTTGCGTTTCTAATTGTGTTTCTGTTGCAGGTGCGGCATTGAGAAAATTCATATTTATTATCCTCGTGCCTGAGCGGAATGTGCTAAATATAGCTGTTATCGTTTAAGTCACAGACAAAGTACCCTCAAGAACACTCGCATAGTGACACCTAAAAAGTTTGAGAATATAGGAGATACAACTGAGAAACGCTATATCACAATTTTTTCCTAAAATTGACGTTTATAGTATGACAGTAACATGACTACAAACCTTATCAAATTAATGCTTACTTCTTTTTCAATACAGGTGTCAAATGTTCTGCGATTCCATCTAACTGAATTACATTGCACCCAAGCTTGTAAGCAAATTCCACACATTCTCCAGACGAGAGCGCACTGTAAAATCCTGTGGCAAATTTAATTGCCGCGCGATCGCCAATTGTCTTATTCATGCCAATCACGTAGGGTATATGTTGGGCTAGAGCACTCGCCTGTACTTCTGAGTAACAGGCATTGAGGACAACACATTCAATATCAGTTGCAAACAACTTGAACAAAGAAGCCAACGCAACAGTCTCCACTAACTGCACATTTCCAGTTTCATCCTCCAGTACTAAACCATCATCACCTGAATTATGACCGCTAAAATGAACAAATTGCGGTTTGAAGTCGAGTAACGCTTGATAAATATCTTGGACACGTACAGCCCATCTTTGTTTGATATCAAATAACTCACGTTTTTTGGCTCGTTGTAATCCCGCATCAATTTCTCGCACCTCTTCATCTAACCGTAAAGACGAGGTGGTTTTTGGATTCGCTGCTAAAATTAAGATAGTTTTGACATGAGTGTTGGTAGTGGCTGCATCAGTTGATGAGTAGTCGTTGAAAACACCACCTATTTGTGTTCCTCCATCACCTGCGAAACCACCACCGAATTTAGCATGGTTTAAATTATATATAGAGTTTTCCGTATTGTCTGACATAGTATTTCCTTGATTATTGTATGTCTCTGCATAAAAATCAGGGCGTACTAATGCTGTTGCTATCATACTTTCAAGTCTAGTAACTTGGTTTTCTTGGACCTTTTTTTCAGCCAATAAAACTTGTACTTGCTGTTCTGGATTTAATCCTAAGAGTTGATTATAAGTGTTAAAATATTCAGCACTGAGTTCTGACTTATCAGTTTGCTGTGCAGTTAATGCGCGGAGTAAAAACTTATCTTGTCCCCGCTTCTCCATCGCTACAAATTCGAGTTTGGCTTCTGGATGGTTTTTAGTTAGTTCTTTAAAAGCGATGGCTATAGCACGAGGGTCAACACCTTGATTATGATAAAGATCCAGTGTGTCAACTATTGGTTTGATAAAAGCACCAAAATCCCCAGGAGCAAACACTTCTTTGTTGTTATCTGGTTTACGCAAGGGATCAGGATTTTCTCTGGTGGGTAGTCGCATATAAATATACTCACACCTTACCTCATCAAATTTAGTATCGCTGGTGATGTTCCAATCCTGAATGTATGCTCCAGTTAGTGTTGCACCTGTCAAATCAGTTCCGTCTAACTGCGTTTGTACTAGCTTGGCTCTGGATAAATCTGCATCTTGTAAGTTAGCTTCATTAAGGTTAGCTCTAATCAAGCTAGCATCTACTAAGTTAGCACCTTTAAAGTTAACTCCACTTAGGTCAAGACGATCAAAGTTCTTGTCCTGTCCAAGCCCAGTTCTCAGGCAGTTACGCACTTCGGCTTGTTGAAGATAGCTTGAACCGGGACGAACACAGTCTAGTTTCTCGGTTTTATAAAAGCTTGTACGAGTCAGATTAGCCTTTCTAAAATCCGTACTTTTGAGTGAACTTCTTGTAAAATCAGCATCGGTTAAATCTGAAGAGCGGAAACTTGTACCACCAATAGCTGCAAAAGCGATCGCTACGGTATAAATCAGGGTGAACTTTGGATCTCCCTTCAATGCACGCCAACTGATATATATGTTAAATAATGCTACGGCGATGGCGATAATGATGGCGCTGGCGTTGGTAACGGAGATGGGGAGGATGAAGTCGAATAATTTGTCGAAGGCTCCGGGGAAGGCGAAAGCGTAGGCGCAGGCGCCGGCGACAGTAAAGGGAACGGCGAAAGCGTAGGCGTAGGCTCCGACGACAAGAGCGCTTGCTCCAGCGACACATCCAGCAACAATCCCAGCGATGACAAGGGCAAAAGCCCCAGCTCCAACAATAGCGTAGGCTCCGTTGAACAATTTGGTGAAGGCTCCGACGACAGCGACAGGGACAGCGAAGACGACGGTTCCGGCAATGCTTACTATACCCGCTTGTATTCCTTGGCGAATTGTAAAGAAAAAGAATATTATTAGTATAATTACAACAGTCCAGCCAGAGAAAGGATACGATATATAGTCTTTTTTTGTGTCAAATACTAGTGATACCATTAAAACGCCAGCAAAAGCTGAAAGAAATCCTGATAGTACCATTAGCACCCACGAAACAAGCACTAAGAAAATAGCCCAATGCCTTTGCAATCCAGCTATTGCATTGCTGAAGTTCGCATTTCTCAAGTTAGCGCCAGTAAAATCAGCACCTCGAATATCTGCATAGCTAAAATTGCTCCAAGTGAGATCTTGACCCTTGAATGATCGTCCTCGAAGATTTTGCCCTGAGTAATCTTGTATCATAACTAACACCCTAGTAACCCTTTATTTCTCACATAAGTTAAATAGTATAAAGTTCTTTGAAC
>JAQYWN010000286.1 GCA_029379265.1 Rhizonema sp. NSF051 | reverse complement strand
CATAAGATTAAAGAGATTTTTTCAGCGTAGCACTTTATTTAATTCTTATGATACAATGCCTTGCAAAAATTTATATTTCATATTTAGCCTAAACAGCAGGCGAAACCGATAACCAAACGTTGATTTTATGGCAAGTCCCGATCTCAATAGAGATTTTGAGCAAGTCGTGATTCCCGATATCTATCGGTATCTTCAAGCTGAAAATTACCAGTCAGCTGTAGAAATTATCAATGATTTCTACAAAACTAAGGTTGACAGAGATGAAAATAATTTACTGAAGCAAAAATGTGATTCTTGGAAGGCTTTGATATTTGAAAAGCAAGGAAGAGATCAAGAAGCGCTGTCACTATATAAATCCTTAGCTCAGGTAATGGGATCAAATCATACTCTATTCACCTATTTCCAAGTAGACGTGGCTCGGGTTTTGCACAAGATAGGGAATAATAAAGAAGCTAGAATTGAAATTGAAAAAGCTCTGAAAGAATCTATACGTAGTTCAATTAGTGACTTGTTAACAGCGTTAAATTTGTACATCTCTATTTTAGAAGAATGTCATGAGACACTGGCTCATCAGTATCAGCCTCTGGTGAAGAAATTAGCGACTGAACTGGGAATATTGCGAGAAAATGACTGGTTAGAATCCGGTAATCTCAATCAGTCAGTCAAGGAATGTGTGGTGAAAAATCAAGAGGCTAACAAAAGATATAGTCGGATGCTGATTGAGCTAGACGAAATCGAAGATGCAAGCCTTGCATTTCAGTAATATCTACTCCTCATTTAATAAACAGTCAAGACGCCAAGGACACCAAGAAAGTCAATAATCTTGCTACCTTGCCGTAAAGGTGCTGAATTATAGCGAGCGATCGCATTCCAATTCATCGCATAGAGTGCGAGATCAATTGATATTTTTGACCAAAGCTAGAGGTTATTCTTCGCGCGGCAGTTGCTTCAAGCCGGGGAACCCTTTCACCAGTCGCCGTGAGTTCGGGCTAAGCCGTCATTCGCGCTACTAGAGCCAACGCACTGCCTTGCCTTTGCGTGAGGCGAAATTCCAGAATTTACGGTACTGGTGATTATTTTGTTACGAAACACCTCGCAGCTTACGAGTATTTTCAACCAAACTTTGAGCAAATTGGTCGAACCGTTGAGAGAGCTTTTCATCTAATAGTTTCCCTTCGGGACTGAAGGCTTTCCACACTTGTCCAATAGCAATTTGCTCCGGAATAACCCAACCATGTACCCACCGCATAATCAGTCGGAGTTCATTGAGAGCATTACTGTTAGGCTGTCCTCCCAACACGCTAATCACTCCCGTCACTTTATCAGACAACTGCGTAAAACTCATTAAATCAAGGGAATTTTTGAGAACACCACTCACACCCCCGTGATACTCTGGGGTTGCCAAAATTAACCCGTCTGCGCCACTGACTGCATCGCGTAACCGCTGAACATCTGGATAATCGGGATATTCCTCTCCTCCATCGCAAAAAGGTAACTGCAATTGCCGCAAATCAAGAATTTCGATTTCGCTACCCAAGGCTTCTACCCTTTGTGCAGCTATATTTAAAGCCATTTGAGTATAGGACTCAGATCTCAAACTGCCACCAATGCCAACAATTTTCACCATAATTAGCTCACAAATTACTTAAGTGTTCTTTTGCACACAATATTTTGATACAGGTTATACAAAATCGATAAATGCGGAATCATTACGACTTTGTTTATATTTTAACTGTTTGTGACGTAACATGTCAAATTACAGTACATCAGAAATTTTTATGCTAGAAGTGAGCGATCGCGCCTCAAGGGAAACCGAGCCCGCGCTCTTGTACCCAGACGAGTGAAAAAAGCCTGATTTGCAAGCTTTATAGCAATGAGTGAATGGTAGGTTTATTTCCACGCTCCGTGTACTAGTTGCAATAATTACGGTGGCGATACGGATGTGCGCCGTGGCCGCAGGCATCGCACAAATTGCATCAAAACCCGTGGGAAAATACAGTACTCCCTTTGACGATTGAACCTTTCTCTCACTCACCCAGTCTTATAAGTAAAAGCAAGAAAAAGGATGGGGGGGGACTCCTTAGGTGTTAGTTGTGCCAACTAAGGTTTCAAACGATAGTCAATTTGATGGTAAATCGGAAGATGAATCAGATAGTTACCTGGTGCAACGATGTCTCCGGGGTGAATCAGAATGCTTTCGGCGGCTTTACCGTCGCCATCAGCAAAGGGTGAGATCAATCCTCTATCAACTGTGCGATCCATCTTCTCTGGATGATTTGGTTCAGGAAGTGTTTCTGCGGGCTTGGAAAGGTTTACCCAAGTTTCGGGGAACGGCACAATTCTCCTCCTGGCTTTACCGGATAGCCTGGAATGTGGCTTCCGATCAAAGACAAAGAACAGTTCAAGGGCGGACTCAATTGCAGACTCTTAAAGAAAAGACTCCTATCCAACAAGATGCGCCTGATTTGATGGATCTGCACTATCAAGACTTGGTACAACGGGGACTGGCAAGCTTGAGTTTTGAACATCGCACAATTCTAGTTTTGCATGATTTGGAGGAAGTGCCTCAAAAAGAGGTTGCCCAAATCCTGGAGATTCCCGTAGGAACAGTCAAGTCACGCCTATTTCATGCTCGTGCTGGTATGCGTCAATTTCTTCAGCAACAGGGAGTACAGCCATGACTCAGTTTTCAAATGATGACAAAGACCTTGTTAATTTTCTGCGTCAGCATCGCCCGGAAGTTCCCCCAGCTGCTACAGATTTAGAACAGCTGATTCTACAAAATGTCGAGACATTGCATCTGCGTCAATGGCGGGTTCGCACTCGCGACAGTCGTCAGACATTGCTACCCACGCCTCGTCGTCCAATGTGGCTGATTCCATCGGCTGTTGCTGCTTCCTTAGTCGCTGCTGTCGTTGGTTATCAAGCCTTGATACCTGCTCCACCAAATGCGGCTGAACTTGCCAAATTGGAAAGATTTATGGAAAGTAATTGGCAAGGAGCAATCAGTACTTCCCCGGATGGAGACACATTAGCAATTACAGAACCTGTTACTGATTAATCTGATAATTATAGGAGATAAATTATGTTGCTGCGTCGCGTCTCTACTATAGTGGCTGCGATCGTTACCTTTGGTGGCCCGAGTATATTGGCTCAAATCATTTCACCACCCGCAGTTGTTGCTCAAACCCCAACAAGTTCTCCTCGTCAAAATCCCAGCAAACCTACTGGATGGCTGCAAGAATTGAACTTAACACCTCAGCAGGTACAACAAATTAACGCAATTCGCAAGCAAGCTAAAGACCAGATTCCCCAAAAAAGACAGGCAGTGCGTCAAGCACAACAGGAATTGTATCAATTGATGTCTGGAACTGCTTCTACTGAACAGGTGCGTGACAAATATAACCAACTCAAAATGCTCAGACAAGAACTTTCTGATGCGGAGTTTGATAATACTGTTGCCATTCGAGACGTTTTAAATACACAACAGCGGCAGAAGTTCGCCTCTCATATGTACAAGCGGTAGCAATCTGAGGTAAGGAGTGGAATTTGTTTGGAGTGGGAGAAGAAATAGAGATTGTTGTTCCATTCCTTGCGTCTCTATGTCTTCCAAGAAAGCAAAAACTGCACAAATTAAATATTTACTTTTCTTATGAGCATCAAACTTAAATACTTGGTGTTGTTACTATCTATGTTAATGGGAGGAGCATTCCCCAGCAATGCAGCTCCTGCACCCGTTGATCCCAAAGTATTGCATATTATTAATCGTCTCAGTTTTGGACCTACTCCTGGAGAAGTCAAAAGAGTAGAGTCTATAGGTGTAGACCGCTACATTCAAGAACAACTCTCACCAGACTCCATTTCCGAACCACCAAATCTAACAACCCAACTATCACAGCTTCCGACTTTATACCTAAATCCAGTTACACTATATCGAGAATCGCAGCCCTTCCGTCAGGGTAAGCAAAAACCGACTCCAGAAGAAAAGAAAGCTGCTCGTGCTAGGGGTCGATTAATTGAACAACAAGCAGTTCAAGCGCGGTTATTACGAGCAACGGAAAGTCATCGGCAACTCCAAGAAGTGATGGTAGACTTTTGGTACAACCACTTCAATGTAGATGCGAACAAGGGACCAGACCGTTTCTGGGTGGGAGCTTACGAACAAGAGGCAATTCGTCCCCACGTCTTCGGTCGCTTTCGTGATTTGCTCTTAGCAACGGCTCAACATCCTGCCATGCTATATTATCTAGATAATTGGCAGAATACTGCTCCTGGTAGCCCCGGTGCGCGTGGCAAATACCAAGGCTTGAACGAAAATTATGCCCGCGAGTTGATGGAACTACACACGCTGGGCGTTGATGGTGGTTATACTCAGCAAGATGTGATTACTTTGGCACGGATCTTGACTGGTTGGGGATATCGTCCGCCTAATCAACCGACCGGAGAAGATGGTTCGCCTTTTTACTTCGATCCAAAACGGCATGATTTTAGCGATAAAATTTTTCTAGGACACTCAATTAAAGGCAGTGGTGCGGCTGAAGTCGAACAAGCTCTAGATATCCTAGCTCGCAGTCCTGCTACCGCCCATCACATTAGCTACCAGCTTGCACAGTATTTTGTTAGCGATCGCCCTCCTGAAGCTCTCGTTGACAGCATGCAAAAGCGTTTTCTCGCCACAGACGGTAATATTCGTGAGGTTTTAAACACTCTCTTCCACAGTAAAGAGTTCTGGGATTCCACGAGCTACAATGCTAAATTTAAAACACCCGTTCAATACGTAGTTTCCACGGTGAGAGCAACGGGCATGGAAGTGAACAATACAAAACCGCTTCTGAATATGCTACAGCAATTGGGAATGCCGATGTACGGTTGCTTGACTCCAGATGGTTACAAAAATACCGAAGATGCATGGTTAAATCCTGATGCCATAACTCGTCGCCTCAGCTTTGCTACTTCCCTAGTCAGTGGGCGTGTACCCCTTTGGCAACAAGAGAATGCGACGGCACCAAAACCTTCACCTCCCCCGGCTGTAGATGCTTCACAACTTGCAGGTACACTGGGCAACTCTTTTTCCACCAAAACCCAAAGTGCGATCGCATCCAGCCCTCATCAACTCCAAGCCGCATTAATGTTGGGCAGTCCAGAATTTATGCATCGCTAAGACAGTGCTGAGTTATGAGTTATTAGTCCTAACTTCTGTATAGCCGCTCTGTTTGAAGCGCCTCTACATCTCCTAATTCCTGTAAGGGCGGGTTTGGAAAGATATCGGGAGGAGTGAAGACGTTTTGTGGATTAAACGATTACCCTACTCATTCCTAAATTTTTTATGATGAACAGACGTGATTTTCTGATAGATGCTGGCATCTTTGCAATCAGTGCCTTAACAGCAATTGGCACACATGCTTATGTGGCTAGAGGTGCTACCGATAACGGTGGCGATCAAAAACGTTTGATTGTGGTTTTTCTTCGTGGCGCAGTGGATGGATTAAACATAGTCGTTCCCTATTCAGAGACGGCTTACTACCAGGCACGACCGAAAATTGCCATTCCCCAACCTGGCAAGGTTGGAGGAGTCCTTGATTTAGATAATCGTTTTGGTTTGCATCCAGCATTAGCACCCATAATGCCGCTTTGGAAGCAGGGAACTCTTGCCTTTGTTCATGCTGCTGGTTCTCCCGATTCAACTCGCTCCCACTTTGATGCTCAATATTACATGGAAAGTGGTACCCCTGGTGTTAGAAGTACTACCGATGGTTGGATGAATCGTCTAGTCGGCATTTTATCCGGACATACACCTGTTCAAGCAGTAACTGTTGGAGAAACGACACCACGTATTTTGTCAGGAAGTATACCTGTCGCTAACTTAGCTTCCGGTAGAAATGCTGACAAGCCCTTGCCATTGGATCGTCCACAAGTGGCAGAGGCGTTTGATAAACTTTATAGCGGTAATGATGGGCTGAGTCAAACTTATCACGAGGGACGACTAGCGCGTCAAGCGTTGAAGGGCGATCTTGATGCCGAAATGAAAATGGCAAATAATGGTGCGCCTCTACCTTATGGCTTTGCTAGAGATGCCCAACGACTGGCACAAGTGATGGTGAAAGACTCCAGAATTCAGTTGGGGTTTATGGATTTGGGTGGTTGGGATACCCACGTTAATCAGGGTGGCAGTACGGGACAGTTAGCCCGTAACTTAGAACAATTGGGGAAAGGTTTGGCAAGTCTCGTACAGGGATTAGGCTCAGTTTACCCAAACACAACGATTGTCGTGATGTCTGAATTTGGTCGCACCGTGGAGGAAAATGGTAATGGTGGCACCGACCACGGACACGGTAATGTAATGTGGGTATTGGGCGGAAAAGTTCATGGCGGTAAAGTTTACGGAGAATGGCCAGGTTTATCCACTAATCAGCTTCATGAGGGGAGAGATTTGGCTATCACAACTGATTTTCGGGATGCGATCGCCACTGTGTTGGAACGTCATCTAAATCTCGACGAAGCAAAGCTCAATCAAGTTTTTCCCAGTTATACGCCTAAGCAGAAAATGGCGTTCATTTAACTGTTTATAGCTCTATAGCAATCAATAAGATTCCCGACTTCTTAAAGAAGTCGGGAATCTTAGCATACGCGATTTTCACAAATTAATTAGGATTGCTATATGTTCTGCTTGTAGACTGGAGCATGTGTTAAATTCAAGCAGGAGGATAGAAAAAATTTATAGAAAGAGCTTTACGTTGTTTAAATTCTTTAAATCATCTTCCCTTAACTTAAAACGCTTTCGGCAGTCCTGCTTGTTTCAAAACTGCATTCGCTGTATGGCGTGACTTCATAGAACCATCCACCACAAACCGACAGTCTGTAATTGGACTGTACCAAACTTCATGGTCACCTTTACCTTGCCGTTCAAAGTAGCAACCAGCAGAGGAAAGAATCTTTTTTAACTCAGGAGTAAACGATGCGCCCATATATTAAGCCACCTTTATCAACTCTTGCCGATGGCTAGTTAACTCAAAACTGATAGAACCCACATAATCAGAAGGCACAATAGAGTTCAATTCTAGGAGTTCTGGGATCATTTCTCGGAGCTTTTGGGTAAGAACCTCAATCGTAGAAGCTTCTGTTGCCAATCCTGGCACGTCTTCGCTGGTTGCAACCCAAACTTCTGCATCTTTATCCCAAAATGCTTGTACCTTAAATGTGGTTTGTGCCATTGTCAAGCGCTTACGATAGTAATTCTAGTTTAGAACAATAAGCAGGAGGATAGAAAAATGTTAGAATCTCAGATTGAAGTCAAGTTTACTGTTGACCTTACTGAAATAGCTGAAGAACAGAGGTTAGCTGCCCAACGTAAGGCGCATGAAGCTTTTGTGATGGAATTACTGCGCCAAGGCGACATTAGTGCTGGGAGAGCAGCAAGACTTTTAGATATCAACCGTTCTGAACTTTCTAAGTTGATGTATGAGTACAACATATCACCTTTTGATGACACAATGACTCTTGAAGATTTACATCGGGAGGTATCAGACTGTATTCAAATGTTGGACAAGAAGCGTCAACAGTAATTGTTGTTTCTGACACTATGCCATTAAGCGAACTGGCAAAGAGAGGAAACCTAGAAATACTTCGTGATATGACCTCATTGCCAATAGTACACGCATCAGTCAACAACTCTATCAACAAATTTTGACTGCTGCAGGAGAGTGAGTTGATGGATAATTCTCGCCTTGTTAAAATAAGCAAATATCTCAGCAAACATCTACGCCATCAACCTGATCGCATAGGCATTAAACTCGCTCCTGGTGGCTGGGTTGCTGTAGATGAACTATTAGCAGCTTGTGCAAAAAATCAGTTTCCTATTACTCGTGAGGAACTCAATGAAGTCGTTGCGACAAGCGACAAACAACGTTTTTCTTTCGACTCCACTAGCACTTTAATTCGTGCGAACCAAGGGCATAGTATAGAAGTTGATTTGCAGTTAGAATCGGTTGTGCCTCCGAATGTCCTTTACCACGGTACGGGACACAAAGCTGTTGAATCAATTTTACAAACCGGACTTGACAAAATGTTGCGGCATCATGTTCATCTATCAGCCGATATTGTCACAGCAAAAACTGTCGGAGCAAGACATGGAAAACCTGTGGTGTTTGCGGTAGATGCAGCAGCGATGCAGAGAGCGAATTATACGTTTTATTGTTCTGAAAATGGCGTTTGGCTGGTGGATTGTGTGCCACCGCAGTATCTGCAATTGGCAGTGGATGGACAACGGATTGATAATTAAGTAACAAGGGTGATCACACGTCTAAAGCAGTGGCAGAAACACAATCCGATCCCAATACTCATTCTCGTATGAAGCCAGCGCGGCTAGAAGCAATTCTTCTAAATTGCCTCCAATTCCGCTCATCAGGATTCAAGATCAAAATACCCGGTACATGTCTATTTTGAGCAATATGTTCAGCGAGATGAATCGGCATAGACGCACGATTATTCGTTACCAAAACATAGCCATGTGTTTCACACCAAATAAGAATTTCTGGATCAAGAGTACCTTTAGAAGGATTTCCTGGATCACCCACCATACGAATAATCAAATCTGGTTCTTGTCGCAGTAGCTGTACCTGATAAACCCGCTTAACGTTTTCATCCAAGAGATACTTGAGCATTGCCTGCAAGCCTTATCGCTGCACGTTCAGCCCGCAATTTACGTAGCCTTTCGGATACTGGTGGGAGATTATTTTTTTGTTTCCGTAAAGGTCAGACCTACGGCACAATAGTGGTTGATTTAGAGCGCAGCCGACCAGTGAGGTTAAGTAGGTCGGCACAAATAAATTCATCTTTGTAGTAGCGCTGACCTCGCCTTAAATATCAGCATCTGGACAACTAGGAGCCTTTACAGAAATTCAGATATTTTGGTTTTTCTGTGTCGCTCTACTTACTATTTATTAAAGAGGAAATTACCTAAT
>JAQYWN010000285.1 GCA_029379265.1 Rhizonema sp. NSF051 | reverse complement strand
CCGTACTATACTTAAGTAAGATTACTGAACTTAAGAAGCTTTAGTTTATTGAACCAAAAATCAAGCTAGTTAAAGCCTACTATTATACAAATAGCTTTATTTCGTCTTTACTTTTTTTTGACTTGTCATGCAATAATGTCGGATAATCTCAGTATAAGTAAGTTCATTAGTAAATGAACATAACTTACGAGTTAATGCGAATTGTGTTGTCATTAGGGTGCTACTGTTGAGCTTTACTACATACCTGAAAATTCAACTTTGGTATTTTGTATAACAAAAATACTACTGGTATGATTAATTTGACTTGTGAAAAAGCTTTGGACAAATTTAGCTTACATCTATCGAATTGAGTCGAAGTAAAAGCAAAATGAGTACAACTCCTATAGGTAGCTATAAGTTCTTTCAGAAACTACATCCCCTATCTCTTCTCGCACAACTTACTAGCAGACGTGCTACAGGGTGCTTACGAGTATTTACTTCGTTAGGATCTTGGTCACTCTATCTAGAGGAAGGCAAGCTGACTTATGCCTCCTGCTCAGAAAGATTGTTTGAGCGACTCGAGCATCAATTAGAACGCCTGAGTCAGCAAATTTCTAGTGTCAATGATACAACTCTCAAGCAGGTGCAAGCAACATTTGAAACAAATAGCCAAACTCAATCTATACCACAGGCAGACTATCAAGTTATTTGCTACTTAGTAGATCGTGATTACATTACCCCTTCTCAAGCAGTCATAGTGATTGACGAACTGGCAAAAGAAGTACTGGAGTCATTTTTAACTTTAAAAGAAGGAAGCTATGAATTTAATCACGAAAGTCCTTTAAATGAACTACCACAGTTTTGTCGCTTGGATCTACGACTACTGGTTGAACACTGTCAGAAGCAACTCCGAAACAGTCAAAATACGCACTCATCAGTTCTCAGGCAAGAAACGAATCAAATGCCGACATTGAATTTACCTCAAACTGTATCGAAAACTCAAATTCATTCAACAACAGAGTTGTCAAGACAGACAAAACTTGATAAATCTGACAATAGTCAGAACAAAATTTTTGAGCAGTATAGCAGTAAAAATACTTATACAATTGCCTGTATTGACGACAGTCCAACAGTATTAAATTCTATCAAGCAGTTTTTGGATGAAAATACTTTCTTAGTCGTTGCGATCAACGATCCAGTCAAAGCATTGATGCAAATTCTTCGCAGTAAACCAGACATAATTCTATTAGACATCGAAATGCCGAATTTAGATGGTTACGAGTTATGTTCCCTCTTACGGAGACATTCAGCTTTTAAAAATACACCGATCATTATGGTAACAGGCAGAACAGGATTTCTAGACAGAGCTAAAGCTAAAATTGTGAGGTCATCGGGTTATTTAGCCAAACCTTTTACACAATCAGATTTATTAAAAATCCTGTTTAAACATCTGAATCCTTAATTAAATATGATAAAACTCAGAACTCATAACTCAGAACTTAGTAGTCAGTTTCGGAAAACGCTCTTAGGGAGATCCATGAAAATAAAGATTCAGCTGTCAAACTAGAAGGAGATTCGTAGTGGCGCTCGTCTACCTGACAGAATCTTCACAGTAGGCTCGCTTCGCTTTGAAGCTCTCTTGACGGTTGCAGACGCCGCCAAGACTTCGCCCAATATCCAGACATACGGCTGGATATTTACGGATGGTAAGTACCTTAAGGATACTAGCACCTGAAAGGTGATGCTAAAAATGTCTCAGTCGCCTGGGAGCCGGAAAAGCAGAGTTACACGCTGCCTCACCATTATTTATTTATTTATGGAAAAAAGAAAAAGAAGCATTTCATGAACGCGTATTCCCGAAGAGTTCAATTTACGGGGATGTATTCTGTGTTGTCACTCTTCTGTTTGTGTTCTTCTGAAAAGAGTAAGAGCAACAAATCCATAAATTAGAGCAATATTTATTAAGTAAGGAGAATTAGGAGTGAGTATTACTTTGCTTGGCACAATTTTGATTGTAGAAGACTCACCTAGTGAATTGGAACTCATGAGCTACTACTTGAAAGAAAGTGGGTACAATGTCATTAAAGCTACTGGTGCAAGAGAAGCATTAGAAAAAGCTTTATCAGAACAACCTGATCTGATAGTGACTGATGTCGTGATGCCAGGAATGAGCGGATTTGAGTTGTGTCGATCTTTGAAAAGAAATCCAGCCACTCGAAAAGTCCCAATTGTCATTTGTAGTTCTAAGGATCAGGAAATTGATCGCTTGTGGGCATTGAGGCAAGGTGCTGATGCCTACGTAACCAAGCCTTTTACCCGCGAACAGCTTCTGCGTGCTATTAAATCAGTGACAATTTGAGTGGAATGATGAATAGTTCAAAAATTACGTTGATAAAAAACCAAAACCCGAATCACTTAGAAGATGGCTATTTAAAGTTTCATCTTAACAAACAAACATCTGCTCTTTTATCAATGAAGTATACGCAAGAAGCAATTGTTTTGCCAGTTGAATCTGTCACCTCAATGCCAAACATGCCAGGTAGCATATTGGGATTAATGAATTGGCGGAGTCATATAATTTGGCTTGCCGATCTTTCCAGAATTTTTAATCTAGAATACCAGGATCACAGACTCGGACAGTACAACGTCATTATTATCAGGGTAGAATCTATACTTTTAGGCTTAGTTGTGCAAGAGATCGTAGGTACAACTAAGTTTATAACCGATGATATTCATTCTCCTGTAGGTCATATTGCTTCTAGTTTAGTTCCTTATTTACGGGGCTGTGTTATTCAAGAGAAAGAAATATTGTTGGTGTTGGATGCTCAAGCTATTATGCAATCTTCTATGCTTCGTAATGATTAGGGTAAGCATTCAGCCCTTGGTTTTAAGTTATCTGCCGTGCATTATTTGTCAGTCGGGAGGCTCTAGCGATCTCAATTACACATTAGAGACTGAGTCGCTCGTTAACTCTTGAAGTGCCAACTGGATTTTTAGTTTTATTATTCGCAATATCTACGAGAATTCATTCATGTACAATCAAACCGATGCAGCTAAGAGTCGCGATGCTCAAGATGAGACATCGCCCACATCTCCACCAACTGTCACAGATGGTATCGTAAACCTCTCGGAAAAGCCAAGTCCTGAAAATGCTCCTCATTCTGCCATAAATCTTGCATTCAGAGGCTTTAGGCGGCTGAGCTTGGGTACTAAAGCAACAATATTCGCGATCGCATTCGGAACAATACCCGTCTTGGCAATCGGAACACTCGCTTATCAAGTTGCTAGTCAATCAATTGTCAATAGAATATCTGAAATTCAACAGTCTGAATCCAAAGGTTTAGCAGATAAAGTCAATCGCTTCACGATGGAACGGTATAGCGATATTCAAGTTTTGTCAGGAATGCCAATTTTTACTTATGCCAGACTTAGAGAAAATATTGACTCTGCCCAAAAACAAGTTATACTCAACAAATTTGTTGATACTTATAAAGTTTATGACAGCATTACTCAGTTGGATTTAAACGGGAATGTCATCGCCTCCTCAAGAGGAGTCCCTGTTGCCAACCAAAGTAGTCGCGATTACTTTCAAAATGTCAGGCAAAAAAACAGTCCTGTCATCAGTCAGCCTCAAGTATCTTCAACCACAAAGCAAAGTAGCATTTTCATTCTGGCACCAGTAAAAGATTCAGAGAAAGGTAATACAGTAGGAGTAATCCTAGCTAGTATGCCCGTGCAAAAAATAGAAGAAGTTGTTAAAAATTACACGGAAAATGACCAGAAATATTATCTAATTGATGCTTCAGGAAAATTTTTCCTGGCAACTGACAAAAATAAAGTCGGCAAAGACGCCAAACAATATTTTCCCAAGCTGGATAGACTGGATGCAACGAAAGAAGATTCTTTCGTCACTATTGAGGAAATTGACAATCGAGAGGATCTGGTAAGCTACGCAAGTAAGATATTACAAGATTTGCCTGCTTTAAAATGGCGAGTTATTGTGACAACAGATACAGCAACTGCATTTGAGCCACAAAGACAATTGCTACTGACAGTGGCACTGGGAACAGGACTAACAGCATTAATCGTGGCGCTTCTAGCAGCTTGGTTGGCGAAACGCGCCACAAAACCGATTCTTCAAGCGACACAAGCGGTAGCAAAACTTGGTGAAGGAGAACTCGATACCCGTCTTGATGTAGAATCAGATGACGAGCTAGGCATACTGAGTGCTAATATTAACCAAATGGCAAGGCAGTTGCAAATGCTAGTTAAAGAGCAAGAGGTAGATGCTGAAGGCGCTAAGTTACTGACAAACATTACCCTGCGGATTCGGAGAAACCTCAGAACACAAGATGTTTGTGACACAGCAGTCAAAGAAGTGCGCCAAGCTTTGAAAACAGACCGTGTGGTAATTTATCTATTTAATCAGGAAATTTGGGACGGAAGCATCATTGCTGAATCAGTGAGTGCTGGGTTACCAAAAATGCTAGGAGAGCAAATCGACGATCCCTGTTTTCGAGAACGCTATATAGAAACTTACAGAGATGGTCGAGTACGGGCGATCGCCAATATTCGTCAAGATCCAAGTCTAAAAAATGCAGATTGCTACATTAGAATGTTGGAGAAATACGGAGTTAAAGCTAATTTGGTTGCACCAATCACCATCTCGGAACAACTTGTCGCTTTAATGATTGCCCATAATTGTCACAGTTCCCGCAATTGGCAACAAGCCGAAATTGATTTATTTAAACAGTTAGGAACTCAAGTCGGTTATGCTTTAGAGCAAGCAAAGCTTTTAGAGGAGTTAGAAAAAGCCAAGAATACAGCCGTAAAATCAACAGAAGAAGAACGGTACGAAAAAGAAGTGCTGCAAATGCAACTCCTGGAATTACTTGGTGAAGTAGAAGGAGCAGCAAGCGGCGACTTGACGGTTCATGCTGAAGTAACGGCTGGGGAAATTGGCACAGTTGCCGACTTTTTCAACTCTATCGTCGAAAATTTGCGCTTGATTGTTATTTCTGTCAAACAAGCTGCCACTCAGGTTAATCAAGCGATTGGCTCTAATGAAGGAGCAATTCGCAATCTTGCTTCAGAAACATTGAGTCAAGCTACGGAAATCAACCACACTCTGGATGCTGTTGATCGCATGACACAATCAATGGAAGCAGTCGCGTATAGCGCACAAAGCGCAGCAACAGTTGTTCAGGATGCTTCGCTAACAGCGATCAAGAGCGGCAAAGCAATGGATCTCACAGTGCAAAATATTTTGCACTTGCGCGAAACAGTTGGTGAAACAGCCAAGAAAGTCAAGCGTTTAGGAGAATCAACTCAACAAATTTCACGCGTTGTAGCATTGATCAATCAGATTTCGATGCAAACAAACCTACTCGCCATCAACGCTGGTATAGAAGCGGCACGCGCAGGTGAAGAAGGTCAAGGTTTTGCTGTCGTCGCAGAAGAAGTTGGTGAATTGGCCGCGCGAAGTGCCGCAGCAACCAAAGAAATTGAACAAATTGTCGAGAACATCCAACGCGAAACTAGCGAAGTGGTAATAGCGATGGAACTGGGAACGACTCAAGTCGTTGAAGGGACGAGAATCGTCGAAGATGCTAAGCAAAATCTCAATCAGATATTAGAGGTATCGCGTCAGATAGACTCTTTAGTACAATCTATTTCCAACGCAACAACGTCTCAGGTAGAAACATCGCAAACAGTCAGCTCTTTGATGAAAGAAATCGCTGCTACCTCCCAACGCACTCTTCACTCCTCAACAACAGTCTCCGAATCTTTACAACAAACTGTAGAGATTTCCAAACAGTTGCAAGCGAGTGTTGATACATTTAAGGTGAATTAGTCATTTGTCATCAGTCTTTTTTCATTTGTCCTTATTTATGACCAATGACCAACAACCAATGACCAATGACCAATGATCAATGACCAATGACTAATAGCAAAAACTATGTCACAAGACAAAGAATTTGAAATCCAAATGCAGTTTCTGGAAGAAGCAGCTGATTACCTCAATACCTTGGAAGGGGTGTTGTTAGAAATCGATGCCAGTAACCGCATCACTCCAGAAAAAATTAATGCCGCCCTTCGCGCTGCTCATTCGATAAAAGGTGGTGCGGGGATGATGGGATTTCGCTATCTCAGTGATTTAGCGCACCGTCTTGAAGATTCCTTTAAAGTTTTGAAAACCAGGAAAAACTCTGTAGAAATTGACACGGAGTTACAGAGTTTACTGCTATCTGGTGTAGATTGGTTGCGTCAGATAGTGGATTTGCTCAAGGAATGCAATGTGATAGACGAACAATGGCTGGCAACCTTTTGTTACCCCATATTTGAAGAACTGCACGAGCGTTTGGGTGAACCAAGTCCTGAGGACTTCACAACGATGCTGTTACCAGAAGAAGGGCAAGACATCGTCCCCTTGTTGTTTGAAACAGAAGTGGAAGGGTGTTTGCAGCATCTGGAATCTGTATTGGCAAGTAGCCAGCCTAACCTACAAGAAGAAGTTGCCACTATGGCAGTTGAATTGGGTGGCTTGGGTGAAATGCTTCAGTTATCAGCTTTTACCGAGCTTTGTCAATCCATAACCACAGCAATGTTATCAGCTCCTGCCTGGCAAGTGGAAGAAATTGCCCGTGCAGCAATAGAGGCTTGGCGGCGATCGCAGGCTTTGGTCATGAGCAAACAACTGGAGAGTTTGCCGAATTCAATTGACATTGAACTTGTAGAAGTTGGAACAACTTATCAACAAGACGAAAACTATGTAATTTCACGAATTATAGAAAATGATTTTATACTAAACGAAAAAACTCCAGAACAGGAGCAATCGCACGAAATCATTGCTGCTGATTTTGAAGCTTTGGAGGCAGCCTTTGCAGAAGAACTTCCCCAAGACATCAATTTGCCTACTGCCGCCACAATCGTTTCTCGAGAATTTAGGCAGACAGATTACAAATTTGCCGAACAAAAAGCCGAACCATCTGTTGCAGGGAACAAAAATGAATCTCAGGAAAATACAGTCCGGGTTCCTAGCAAGCAACTCGAGCAAATTAATGACTTATTTGGCGAAGTCATTGTCCAGAGGAATGGGCTGAACTTGCAACTCGAAAGATTACGCAAACTTGCGCGAAATCTCAATCAACGAGTTCAAATTCTAGAGCGAGAAAATCGTCAACTACGGACAGCATACGACAAAATAGCGACTCATGGCGTTGGGTCATACAGTGCCCCATCACTCGAGTTTGCAGGTGATGATGGGAACCCAACACAATTTGTCGAAAATAGATTTGATTCTTTAGAGATGGATAGCTATAACGAATTAAATTCGCTATCCCAAGAAGTGATGGAAACCATCGTTCAAGTACAAGAAGTCACTACCGATCTTCAACTGAGCCTGGATGATACGGATCAAATTGCGAGAAAACTTAACAAAACATCCAAGCAGTTACAGAGAAAGCTTACCCGAGTACGGATGCGTCCCCTATCCGATTTGGTTGATCGCTTTCCCAGAGCTTTGCGCGATATGAGTGTTGAGTATGGCAAAAATGTACAGTTAAAAGTTGAGGGTGCTGGTACCCTCATAGAACGGAGTATCTTAGAGGCTTTGAACGAGCCTTTAATGCACCTGCTCAGAAATGCTTTCGATCACGGGATTGAAGATGCAACCACTCGGCGCGATCAAGGTAAGCCAGACCAAGGATTAATTGAAATTAAAGCGACTCACCAAGGTAATCGTACAATTATTACTGTAAGAGACGATGGTCGAGGGATTTCTCTAGATGGAATTCGCACAAAAGCGCTTGCTATGGGGTTGGAATCGACTCTGCTTGCTCAAGCTACCGATGAAGAAGTGTTGTCGCTGATTTTTGAACCAGGCTTTAGTACGACAGAACAGGTGACGACATTATCCGGTCGCGGGATCGGTATGGATGTGGTTCGTAGTAAACTCAAACTTGTCCGAGGAGATGTAAAAGTTGATACAACTTCGGGAGTGGGAACAACGTTTACGCTATCAGTGCCGTTTACACTTTCAGTCACAAGAGTTCTGTTAGTAGAAAGTAACAGAATGCTGTTGGCATTCCCTACAGACGTTGTTTCAGAAATTTCCTTACTTCAGAACGAGTTGATTGTATCAATTGCTGGTAGCAACGAAGTCTTAAATTGGAAAGGTTCTACGTTACCATTAGTTCGTCTTGAACGCTACTTAGAGTTTAATTGCCCTCGTTACGACAACCCAACTTTAGAAACTCCTCCTGCGATTAATTCTCAAAGTGTCTTGTTCATTAACCAGGGTCATCAATCAGTAGCCGTACAGGTAGATCGTTGTTGGGGGGAACAGGAAGTGGCTATCCGCCATGTTGAGGGAAATATCCCTCTGCCTGCAGGTTTCAGCAACAGTACAATTTTAGGTGATGGTCGTGTTGTTGCATTAGTTAACGTTAACGAATTACTGTATTGGATTGCCAGTCATGATCTCACACCTAGAATCAATCAACTCCCAACAACAAGGTTAAAGTCAGTTTTTGTCACACCAAACAATGAAAAACCAGCAATATCTTTAACAAACCAGAGAGGCACTATTTTAATCGTTGATGACTCGATTAATGTCCGGCGTTTCTTAGCTCTAACTCTCGAAAAAGGCGGGTTTCAAGTAGAACAAGCTAAAGACGGTCAAGACGCTCTAGAAAAACTTCAGAGTGGTTTAAAAGTCCAAGCTGTGATTTGTGACATTGAAATGCCTCGCATTGATGGTTATGGCTTTTTGGGTCGTGTGAAATCAAACGATGATTTTAGAAATATACCAGTTGCTATGCTGACCTCTCGTAGCAGTGATAAACATCGGCAACTTGCAATGCAATTAGGTGCGCGAGCTTATTTCTCTAAACCTTATAATGAGCAAGAATTACTCAAAACGATGGAAACTATCATTTTTCCTTTAGCAGGAGCAAGCAAAAATTAAATTTTATATAAGTAAATTTGGTTATAAGC
>JAQYWN010000284.1 GCA_029379265.1 Rhizonema sp. NSF051 | reverse complement strand
TAATTATACTTAATTCCTAATCAATATTTTTCATCTTTCTCAGGATTTTCAGGTTGACAAGCATACAGAAATATGATATCCACTCAGTCATTCGCGCTTCATAACACATGCGTAAAGATTTTTAGTTTTGTTTTACTGGCGGCACATAGGAGTAGTCCCCAAACCAGTAGAATGGGTTTGAGAAGAAATTAAAATGACTTCGCCTTTATTGTTGAAGACCCAACCAGTCGCAGGTACAATTTCCACTCCTGTTGGTTTTGAAGGTAGTTTAGCAGTAGGCTTCTCTGCACGCTGTTGCAGTGCGATGCCCGCAGGCCACTGCTTAAGCCGTATCGCTCTCAGACGAGTATCGGACCATACTACATCACTGCTGAAGGGTTCGTCAGGACTGGGTGGTAAACCACCGCGTCCAGTCACGATAAATTCATTCCCCTGATTACCTCTAACGGCAGTACAGCCAACATCCCTAAGTCTTGATGAGGCATCAAGGATACTGCTAGGTAGTTCCACTAATCCGCGACTGGGGTCTACATCAGGTGTGTTGAGTTGTACGACGCCATTGAATTGAGGATTCTGTTGTGAAAAAGCCGTAATGTCGGAGAATGGAGTGAATTGATTGCTGCGCTGTAGCCCGAAAATTCCCAGAGCTGTAATGTTGATGAAACCACCCCTACCTTGAAAAGCATTGGCAGTGATATCGCTATTTTCTCTCAGGACGCCAGCGATGACACCCGAGGGAGTATTAATTGTAATGTTACCACCATTACCACCACCTGTTTGTTCAGTACCTGTACTTGTCGAGATAAGACTGTTATTACGCAGTAGTAATACATTTCGTGGCTCGAGGGTGATACTGCCACCATTTCCAGACCTTGCTTGTCCTTCAATCTTACCTTGGTCTAAAAAAATAAAACCCGCCTGCACACTAATATTGCCAGCTTTAACCAATCGTGTGCCATTAACATCAGTGGGAGAAGATACGGAAATACTGGCACCATTGCGCACCGTTAACACTCCATTAATTTGCAGATTTACGTTGCCACCATTTCCACTACCAGTCGTTTGACTGCCGATCTGGCTATTATTTCTCAATTCTGCTGAGTTGGCAATCACTTTAACTTCTCCGGCATTGCCACTCCCAAAAGTATTGCTAATAATATTGCTGTTATTGTGTAATAGCAGAGAATCTGTTGTGAAATTAAGAATTCCCGCATTTCCACTGGCAAAAGTGTTTGTAAAAATACCACCTGTATTGAACTCAGCACGGTTAACTTTAATGTCAATTTCCCCTGCGTTACCACTGCCAGAGGTTTCGCTACTAATTCCTGCATTTTGCATTAAGAGTGAGTTGGCATTGAGAGTGAGTCTTCCTGCATTTCCCTGACTCGTAGTACTAACAGTAAGTCCTCCTCCATTTTTTAAGACAACAGAGTCGGCATTGAGAACGATTGTTCCGCCGGGATTACCTGTCCCTCTATTGAGACTGCCCAAACCGCTAGTGTCACCATTGTTAAAATTAGAAATATCATTACTGAACAAAACTGACTGGGCTGTAACGTTCACTTGTCCTGGATTCCCTTTAGCACCTTCCAAAGTACTTGTACTGATACTACTGGCATTTGTCAGTGTCAGGGAATTAGCATTTAGCGTAATGTCTCCCGCAGATCCTCGGCCACCTGTTTCACTACTAATTAAGACATGGTTATTAGAGGAAACAGTATCTGCGATAATGTCGATGCGTCCGGCATTGCCTGTGTTGTCGATAGACCTAACTTCGCCTACTCTTCTGTCTATTCCAGTATCACTACGCACTCCACTATAATCTTCAATTGTAAATGAGCCTGTTCGGATGGCGATCGCTCCAGCATTGCCTTGACCTGTGGTGCTGTTATTAATGTTGCTACCGTTGCTGATTTTCAGAGAACCAGATGTGAGATTAATTTGTCCTGCTTGTCCACTGTCAGAAGTTGAACTAATACCGCTTCTGTTGAGTGAGATCGTGCCAACAACATTAATATTAATTTTTCCAGCATTACCAGTTCCCAAACTATTACTGCCAATGCCTGTTTTTTCCATTAAGAGTGAGTTGGCAGTCAGGAAAAGTTGACCTGCGTTTCCTTCACTTGTAGTGTCTATGCCAATTCCCCCGCCGTTTTTCAATTGAACATTGTCAGCATTGAGAATAAGTTGTCCCCCATTACCCTTGCCATTAGTATTGTTACTTATACCAGCTTGTTGCACCTCAACAGTTTTGGAGTTAATGGTCACATTTCCTGCATTACCACTTGCAGAATTGCCAACTTCGTTGGAGATGCCACCGTTTCTCAATGCAAGTGAGTTGGCGTTGATGTCGATATTTCCCGATCTCCCATTACCAGTGGTTGCGTTCCTAATTACGCCTCCAGTGATGATAAGGGAGTCAGCTTTGATGCCCAGTGATCCTCCAGTGGCATTACCATTGCCACTTGTGTTGCTGTTTATACTTCCACCAGGTAGAAATGAGAGTGAGTTCGCATTCACAGAGATTAACCCCCCATTGCCACTGCTGCTTGTGTCACTGTTGAGACGTCCACCAGATTGAAGTGTAAATGAGTTCGCGTTAACGGAGACTGAACCGCCATTCCCCTGATTATTAGCGTTGCTGTTTATACTTGCGCCGCCAGTAAGTGTGAGTGAGTCAGTTTTAATAGCGATTGAGCCACCATTGCCAATGCCACTCGTGCTGGTAGTAATGCCGCCATTATCTGAGGTGAAATTACTAGTACTAATAGAGACTGCCCCACCGTTGCCATTGCCACTTGTGTTTGTGTTGATACTCCCACCCGGTTGTAGCGCCAGCGAGTTAGCGTTGATGGAGATTAACGCTCCATCACCATTACCACTAGTGTTGCTATGAATACTGGGATTAATTTGAGTATTTATTAATACATAGTTTGCAGTGATAGTGATAGGTTTTGCTGGGATTAGACTGTTGTTGCTACTCGTAATTCCAAATCTTTCTAACGAGACAGAACTCGGTGCCATTGCCGTGAATGCCCCTCCCCTAGTTTCAACTGAACCACTCATAAGCCTCACATTGCCACTAGCAGAACCAACACCAGCTTGCAGTATGACATTCAGGGGAGCATTGCTCGCCGTAATGCCAAAGTTTTGAAGGTTAATATCGTTGTTAGCTTGTAAAGTTAAAGTGACGGGGTTTGTATTGTTTTGCGTACCAATGCCAAACCCATTTGCCGTGATGTTTCCCTCCTGAGTTCCCGTGCCACTTGTCGTAATTGTGACGTTAGTTCCAGCATTCAGTCGGTTTGAAATATCTCCAGTGCTGATAACTGCATCGTCACCACTGGGTGTGAAAATGTTTGGATCGCCATTACTGAACGAACCATTAGATGTTGTGGAGGCAAGAGTGACATTGCGCGGATCGAGAAGCCAAGTACCACCCAAACCATTGGTTGCACTGGCGTCGATGCGAATGCCAGCAACATCAAGGAAATGACTTCCTGATGTTTCAATTAAGCCTCCATTCCCCGCAACTCTTCCACCCCGCGCACTCAAACTGCCATAGGCACGAGTTGATTGAGTGGAATTAACAGTGATTTGTCCGCCATTGCCTCTGATGAGGGCATCTGCATTGATGGTTGTCGTCGGACTAATGTAGGTTGCATTAGCTAGAGGGATTTCTCTACTTTGATCGCCTCCCACCACAACCTTACCCCCAAGAGCATCTCCTGACACGTTGATGACTGAATCCAACAAGCCGACGCGATCACCAACTATCACGACTCTTCCTCCTGTTTTTCCGGGTTTGGGATTGGAGGCATCAATTTTTCCCGAGGTGATCGCAGTGCCAACATCATTGCCATGACTACTAAAGTTCTGCCAACCCAGTATTTCTCCTGTTTCTCCTATAGAAGCCTCACCTTGGGCAACAGCAGCTAATGTCACTTGCCCGCCTGTTGCCCTGAGTTGCCCATTGTTAGTGACATTAGTGCCAATTAAGCTTAAGTTTTGTCCCTCGTTGACGGCAAGATTGCCGGAGTTAGAGATCATACCTGCAGGATTATTATTAAGTTGTAGCCCAATGGGGACACTGATTGTTAGTAAAGCTGACGATTGATTTGGGTTGGTACTGAAGACACTGCCATCCGCAAACTTTAAACTATTTGCTGTCGTCGCTGTAAACGAACCACCAATATTGAGTGTGGCATTGCGACCAAATATAATTCCATTAGGATTCAGTAGAAATAGATTTGCTTTACCGTTGGCACGAATTAATCCATCAATATTCGAGATAGACAAACCTGTGACACGGCTAATTATATTCTGAATCTGTTGAGCATTGTTAAAGTGTGCTGTACTGCCAGTGGGGACTGAAAACTCCTGAAAACTGTGGAACAAGTTTCTTCCTGCTTGTGTTCCACCTTCAATAATTCTGGTATTTCCCTCGAGTTTAACAGTGGAATTATTAGGTAGGCTTCTATCAGGGGTAATTTGAGCAACCGCACTTCTACTCGCAACGCACACACCACTGATGACAACACCTAAGAACCAGCCCCAACGAGTCTTAATCAAAGACATTGCACCCTCCCCATTGGTATAGCACTACTTATGAATAAATCACATAAGGGGGTCCAAATCATTAGAGAATTGATAATTCATAATTCGTAACTATTATCCCCTGCGTCTATGCAAGAGCTAAAAATGTTGATTTTTTGGAGTTATTGGTTGATAACAATCCTATTTTATTTGCCATAGCAAACTTCAGAAATAGGTTTCTCGGAACTCACTAATAATCTAAGATGAAGAGAGCCAACAGATATTATTTACTTATGAATTCTCTTTTTCTACACCTAATTTTTGATTAGTTCCGCAGATTCTGTGTCCAAAAATAGTGTTGCTTGCGGTTGTCTTCGGAGAAAAGAAGCCGGACAATTCGTGGTAATTTCGCCTTGTAGCAATTGCTGTACTACCTTTGCTTTGCGTTTTTCTGGTGCAAGGCAGATAATTTTTTGAGCAGAACAAATAGCTGGCATGGTGAGAGTAAAAGCATACTGCGGTACGCTTTCTATATTGGCAAAATGACCTTGTTTGACTTGTTGCTGGCGGTTTGCATTGTCTAGCTTGACAATTTTCACTGTGTATAAGTCGTGAAAATCTGCCACCGCTGGATCATTAAAAGCTAGATGTCCGTTTTCTCCCACACCCAGACAGCACAAATCAATTGGTTGTGCTTGCAGCAATTTGGTGTAGCGAGCGCACTCGGCTATTGGTTGCGTTGTATCACCTTGTATATAGTGAAATTCCTTTGGAGTAACCCGATGTTCGACATGTTCGCGCAAGTAGCGGCGAAAACTTGCAGAATGATCAGCGGAAATTCCTAAATATTCATCCAAATGAAACAAAGTTATCCGCAACCAATCGACTCCACCCAAAGCAATCAAAGCATCAAGAAATTTTATTTGGGAATTGCCTGTTGCTAGCAGTACAGCCGCAGTCTCCTGTCGCTGAAGTGTGTGTTGTAAATGTTGTTGGGCAATTTCTGCGACAGAGAGTGCTAGTTCGGCTTGAGAGTCGTAAATCTGTACCGCTAGTGCATCGACAAGAAAAGATTTTTTGGTGGATGACATTGGATGATCCCTATCAAAGCAAAAATCTGAATACTGACATTCTCAGGATGACAACATCTCAATTATTTTGTCAGTTGGAAAATTGACCAAATTAGCAAACAGTTTATAAAAAGGTAGGCTATCCATATTAAACCCAAGGACACACCTCCTACCTTGACAAAGGTAGGAGCAGTTTTTTATCATATTTCTATTATCCAAGTCAGAAAAAAATAGAAAACTGTATGTCTCAGTCAGTACAGTACGTTACCAATCAACAGGGAGAGCGAGTCGGAGTATTGTTAGACTTAGAAACCTACCATAAGTTGACAAATACATAGACAGCAGATGTTGAAATCTTGACTGGCTTGAGCTTGAATGAACTACAAGCCTTAGCAGAAACTTCTCTGGCTATAAAAAATCAGGCTCAATTGGACGATCTGCTAGCTCGAATGGAGGAAAACCAACTATTACCTGATGACACTGCTATTATAGACCGTCTATTGGCGCAGGTCGATCAATTGAACATTCTGAAAACCAGAGCTAGGTACACCTTAAACAGGCTAGAAGCCACATCCAGAGTGGCGTGAGCGTTTACATTTCTGTTGAATTACAACGACGCATTCGTCAACATCTTGTCGATTGTTGTGCTTACTGTCGAACTGCTGAATTCTTAACTGTCACCACTTTTGAGTTTGAGCATATCATTCCCCGGTCGGCTGATGGGAAAACTGTGTTTGAAAATCTTTGCTTGGCTTGTCCATCTTGCAATCGATATAAGTCATCACGTCAAACCGCACTTGACTTAATTAGTCAATAGGAAGTCGCTTTGTTTCACCCTCATCTCCAATTTTGGGCAGATCCAGATTGCTTGGAGCAATGAGAGTACAGAAATTTCAGGACTTACGCCTGTTGGTACAAAAATTTCAGCTTTAAAAATGAACCGTCCGCAGTTAACTCGTGTGCGTGGAATATGGGTGAGGATGGGTGAACATCCACCAACAATTTGATGAGTAATTGGGCGATCGCGAGTGATCTTGGATAGCCAACACCAATTTTCCTTTGTTAACGCAGACATAACCTTTATAGACAAGAAACAATGTAAACTATGTAAATAAACTTTACAATACTTTATATACCATGCTACCTGCAATTCTTTTTGACCTAGATGGAACTATTGTCAACACTGACCCTATACACTATATAGCTTGGCAGGAAATGCTTTTAGGTTATGGTATAGAAATAGACGAAGCATTCTACAAATCTCGGATTAGCGGAAGGCAGAACCCAGAAATTGTCAAGGACATCTTACCACAGCTATCACCAGTAGCTGGGGCAAAATTTGCCGATGAAAAAGAGGCTCTCTTTCGTCAAAAAGCTCCTTATCTCAAACCGTTGAGTGGATTCTCTGAACTATTGGCATGGACGGAAACACACCAACTCAAACGTGCTTTAGTCACAAATGCGCCAAAATTAAATGTCTACTTCATGCTAGAAGTATTGAATATAAAAGAAGCTTTTGATACAATAGTTATAGGAGAGGATTGCATTGCAGGTAAACCAGATCCTGCGCCTTACGAAGCTGCTTTACATAGATTGGCACTGACAGCAGAACAGGCGATCGCTCTTGAAGATTCACCCTCTGGCATTCGTTCTGCCGTCAGTGCGGGTATTCGCACCGTTGGTATTGCCTCCACCCACGATCCACAAATTTTGACAGCAACTGGTGCATTTATGGTCATTCCAGATTTTACGGATCTCCAACTGTGGACATTTCTGAATTCACTGGAAAATGAAGATTTAGTGGATGCAGTTTAAAAGAAACAACACCCTATAGTAAATGCCGTAGATTTCTTATGTACAAATCTGTCTACATAAGGAAAAGACAGGGTTCAAAACTTACCCTGTAGGCAATTGCGACGATTTCTTATGTACACGGGTTTGTACATAAGAAAAAATATAGTACGAAAGCTTTCTCCACCTCCATTTACACATGTGGTCTAGTACTAGATATAATAACTTCAGTAGGTCTTAGTATCTTTTTACCCCAATAAAAGCCATGACGCGCAATTTTAGTGATTGTTTGATCTACTAAGTCAGTTCTAACTTCACGATCAACAACGCGGCACAAATTAAAATCTGGCTGAGCTCCCTCCAGTTGAATAGGGAAGACTTGGCGCTTTTCTAATAAATTGAGTAGTTTTCGATGAATGACTTCGACAAATCTGGGAAAGCGTTGGAGAAATTCTGGACTGGGGTTGGGGTTGTCTTCAAGGTAAGTTATTAAAGCAGATAGTGCATCCCCAACTTCTAACAGTTCCAGGAATAAATCTTCTAAGGTAGTGGTGGCTTGGGTTTCTTGTTCGCGCAAGGACTGTTGGAGTGAAACAATTTCTTTTTGGAAGCTGCCGATTTGTTGAGAAAGTAAATCGCGCAACTCGGCAGTGAGAATATAGGTTTGGGATGTGTCAGACACAGGAATTCTCTTTAGATAGAAACGGTAGGATTTTATTTGCCCAAGCTTGCACTTGGGGATTGGCATTGGATGTCAAAAGCTGACACAACGCGATCGCCCGTTGTGATTCTCCAACCATCTGATATGCTTTAATAAGCCAGATTTGTGCTTGAATGCGATATGAGCTGTCGTGGTCAGTGCAACTTCGACAATAATCTTCCAGATATTTTATAGCTTTGGGATAATATCCCTGTTTGCAAGCTATTCTGCCTTCTGTAAATAATTTTGATAAAGGCGTAGGTAAAGGTTCAAGTTCTAGGAGTTCTTCTTGCTTTGCTTGGGCGATCGCTTGCTCTAAGCCATCAAATTCTGATAATAAGATTAATGTTGGCATGGGTTCATCCAAAGCCGATAAATCACTGTGTTTAAAGCGTTTGATCGTCGGTAAAATAGGGCACAGATAATCAGCTATAATCCGTTCCTCCGGATTCATCAACATTTTTTGTGCTTTAGCAATCTGATGTACAGAATATTGCTTGCGTTTCATTGCCATTGATACGGCTTTGGTGATTTCCGCTTTTGATGCGGCTTGAGATACACCGAGAATTTTGTATGGATTATCAATCATTCGATTTTGGATGGAATTTTATATAGTAGTTGGATTTGATTCATGAGCTTTTTATATTTCGGTAGGCACTGATACACTATTAAAACAAGGTTCTGTATAAATCCTAATTAAAGCGTGAGAAAATATATAGACGAAAAGTACATCTGAATATGCATTTTAGCTTATTATATTTCTCACGAATGATTTATGACTGCCACAGAAGAACAACGTGCTAGTAAGTTTTCTCAAAAATCAGCAGAATATTCATACATTTTTGATTTTTTACCACTAGAGATATAAAGACTTTTATAC
>JAQYWN010000283.1 GCA_029379265.1 Rhizonema sp. NSF051 | reverse complement strand
ATATATAGGTTATTTTTTAGCAGCAACTTATACTACTTTAAGTTTTATCAGCCTTTCAAAAATTCCATCAGGCGCAAATGGACTGGGTTTTCTAACTTTATTTACTTTAATATGGGCTTTAATTGCTTGTTTGACTGTATATATTAGTACGCAATCATTGATAGCAATTATCGATCTTTTAAGTCGTATAGAACGCAATACAAGAATTGAATCATAACCCATAAGCATTTTTTAGAGAGTAGAAAATTATCTAATTAATAAGCAAGAGAAAGCATCCTTTATAAAACAAAGAGAATATTTCCGATTCAGATACATAGCGCGAATGAGCGAATACGCAAATTATTTTAACGCCAGTTCCGGCGCGAGATAGCAGCGAGGAGTGAACCCGCTTTTCACTGCTGGTGCAGGAGACAAAGCTCCCTATCTCTCTCAATTCATAGCAAGCGTTCCGGAACTAAGACTAAAGTTGAATTCGTCTGATCGAATCAGTATTGGATAAAGAGCTTGCAGGGCATTTTCTTTTGCCATGTTAAATGAATAATAGTACTTTTACCGAATGCATGCAAGAAGTCGCTGAAAGGATTACCAGCTTGTGTATAAATCAATTAGAATGATAAGTAAATGCAAACAGCCGAGAGATGGTTGGCTCAAAAAAATAATCAATCAGTGCTTTTGTTACTGCTTGGAGGACTAGTATTCCGAGCCTTCGTCGCTTTCTGGCTTTACCCTACCTTTGATGAAGCTTACTACTATCTTTACAGCCTACATCTGGACTGGAGCTATTTCGATCATCCAGTTCTTGTGGCGCTGACAACTGGTTTTGGTCCTTGGTTAACTGGAGTTGTCTCCCAATTTACAATCCGCCTGGGAACACTGATTTTGTATACAGGTAGTTTGCTGCTGTTGTATCTCACTTGCAGGCGGTTGTTCTCTCCTAAAGCTGCTTACTTAACTCTCTTCGTCGCCACTATCAGTCCAATTTTTGAAATTGGCTTTGGCATCCTGACTCTACCTGACAGTCCACTGATGTTTTTTTGGTCCGCCAGTTTATATTGTGCAGCCGTTGAATTTTTTCCCCAACGTGGGACTAAAAATGAATTTTACTCATCTCATTTATATCTCCCCAGTTACCGTTTAGCAATCCTTGGTATTCTGGTGGGATTAACCTGTCTCAGTAAATACCACGGTTTTATTTTAGGTATAGGGCTAATTGGTTTTTGTTTAACAAGTCCACCTCATCGAGCCGTTATACGTTCCCCTTGGGCATGGCTGGGATTATGCTTATTTTTCCTCACAATCTCCCCCATTTTATACTGGAATATACAGCATGATTGGGTATCTTTTCGTTTTCAATCAAAGCGAGCAGTACCGAAAAGAGGCTATAATCTGCTGGATGTAGGAGCCGTCTCATTAGCTGAAGTTCTTTACCTATTTCCAACTATCGGATTTCCTCTGTGGTGGATGAGTTTGCGATCAGCGTTCTCGCACACAACACAACTTTTTTCTCACTTATCAGCTAAATCTCAAGAAGATTTCCAGGCGAAAGAGTTCTTTATTTTATGGGTATCCCTGCCCCTAATTTTAGGGTTTACTCTTATAGGAGGATATCAGCAAATTTTACCAGCTTGGTCGATGCCAGGATTTTGGGGAATCACTTTGCTGTTAGGACAACAGGCTATGATCTGGCAGCAGCAATCCCGACAATGGGTGCGCCGATGGCTTTTGGGTTCGGGAATTGCGATCGCTACTGTTTTACTCATTGCTCTGCTGCAAGTTACAGCAGGAATAGTGCAAAAGCCCAGCGAATACGCTGTTATGGGAGGGTTCTTGTCTCCCAAAAACGATCCTTCCACAGAACTCATTGATATTCAACAACTGCGGCGCGGTTTTGCTGAATCTCCTGTTCTCAGTGCAGCTTTAAAAAACTCTAGCTTTATATTTACCAATAGATATTACATTGGCGGACCGATCGCCATGTCTCTAAGTCCTCTATCCCATATACCAATTACCTGCTTTGATATTGGTAATGACCTCCGTGGTTTTGCTTATTGGTCAAGACGCGATCAATGGCTAGGAAAAGACGCGTTGTACGTAACGACTGCGGCTTTTCACAACAGAGAAGACTTAATAGCTAGCTATAAAAATCACTTCAGTAGTCTAACCGAAATTGGAACAATACCAATTCGTAGAGGTGGGGCGGTTGTCAACGTCATTTATGTGTATCAAGCTAAAACACTCCTAAAGCCTTATTCCCGATCTTACGGTATTTGACTTTTTAAACATCATCTAAGGTCGCCTTTGGCAGGAACGGCATTGATAGTCTGTCGAGCCATAAGTTGAGCAAACAGTCCTTCCTGATGGGTTAACTTCTCAAACCTACCTTGTTGCACAACCCGACCGGCTTGGAAGACATAGATGCGGTCTTTGCTAGTATGACCATTTGTTTTTGACTATGGTTATAATTAATTGGTCAAATTCACTGTTTAGCTAAAGAAAGGGTTACATGCGAATTGCAGCGGGACAGTTTAAGGCACAATGCCTGCAACTGATGGATCAAGTGCAGCAGAGTCGGGAGGAGATTGTGATTACCAAACATGGTAAACCTGTAGCGAAGTTAGTGCCGATCGAGGAATCACCAACTCAATCTATATTTGGCTACTTAAGGGGCACAGTAGAAGTTGTTGGCGATATAGTGTCTCCCATAGAGGAAGATTGGGAGGCAAATAGCTAGTGGCACAACCAATTCTCGTACTAGACACGCACGTCTGGATCTGGTCAATGAATGGGGAGATCGAACGTCTTTCTGCTCAGAGCCGTATGGCAATCGAGCAAGCAAGCGCCACAGGTAGCTTGGGAGTCGTAGCCATTTCAGTTTGGGAGGTAGGAATGTTAGAGTCCAAAGGGCGGATTCGGTTTGCTGAGCCTTGTTTGGACTGGGTGCGGAAAGCTCTCACGGCTCCTGGGCTGCATCTCCTACCACTTACTCCAGAGATTGCAATTGAAACTTCGCGTCTGCCAGGAGTTTTACATAGAGATCCGGCTGATCGGATGTTGGCCGCAACAGCACGGATTTTAGGAGGAGTACTCGTTACTCATGACCATCTATTGTTGGAGTATGGTAACCAAGGATTTGTGTCTGTCCTACAGGCTTGAACTTTCATTTTTATAACTTTAACTCCTTGACGATTGTGCTAGTTGGATTGGCTTCGGTGGGGTTCCTATTAGAGACAGGAATTCGGGTTCCACTGATAATGGGTGCACCGTATTAAGACTTCTCAGGATCGACGTTATTATCAAAAAGTAAGCCGAAAATAGCTTCACCTTCAATTTGGACAGATAAAGACTATGGTTAGTATTCCAAGCTCAAATACTCCAGCCCTTGTTCAAACATTACAGTGGGTGTTTAATCCGTTAGGGTATATGAGGAAGAATTTTGAGCAGAGAGGCGATTTTTTCCGGGCGGAAATTTCTCCTGTTAATCCAGAACCGATCATATTCATCAACCATCCGGAAGCAATTCAATATCTTCTCACCCATGACAGTAGTGAGGAGCTAACATCTCCTGGCGAAGTCAACGTCCAAATAAAACCATTTATTCGGTGAAAACTCCCTGCTCCTCCTCAACGGTAAGCAACATCGGCAACGGCGATATCCGACGCTCAATAATCCAATCATTTTAGGGTATCATTCAAATTACCTTAAGCTTTTGTAGTCTTGTGTTGACCGAACCCCATATTCTTGAATCATTAAGCCGAGCCTATATTCGAGTTTTAGCAGGCAAAGCAGGCTTAAATCTTTCCATCCGTGAATATGATTATGGAGTAGACGGGAACTTTGATGAAATCACTATTCGCAACAATAGACGTGTAGAGTCTGGCTTTTCTCTTAGCTTTCAATTAAAAGCTTCAACCCAATGGCAACGAGATAATAACACAGTTATTTACGATTTAGAAGCAAAGACTTACAACGATTTAGTCATTCGACGCAATTTCAAGATGGCCGTACCTTGTATCCTCATCCTGTTTGCCGTGCCTCCAAATTCATCCCAGTGGTTGATGTACAATGAAGAAGAAATGCGGCTCCGTGGCAGTTGTTACTGGGAATATCTCAATGGCGTACCAACTGAAAATCGGCAAAGTGTTAGAATTAGGATTTCTCGGCAGCAACGCTTAACCCCAGAATCTTTGCTAGATTTAATGGAGAAAGTAAAAACAGGAGAGTGGTTATGACCGAAAAAATTCTCCCAGATCAGTTGCAGACACATCCTCTCAAGATTGCCGATATCGTGTCCTATCTCAATCAAAACGGTTGGCAAGCAGTAACACATCCTAACTCACGTCTATTAGTCTTTCAAGGTTCTGCTGACGAGCAAGGTAATCCCATTCAACTTGTATTGCCGAGCCAAAACACTTTTGAAGATAGTGCTCGCTTGTTAGCAAAAGCTGTGAACTTACTGGCAGCACTTGAAAATAAATCTCCACAAGAAATTATTGATTTAGTTACGCAAACACATAGGATTTCAATAGTTGGTAGTTAGTTAATAACCAGCAACTTGGGTTACTATGACGTAGTAAATGCTTGATAGCTTTCAACTCCCCGATCCCTTCTAAATAATCAGTGATCGCTCAGGACTTCAGGAGCCTTCATTCATGGTCATGTTGACTTCGACATCTTCCCAGAGAATTTTGGCATCAAAGTTATAGTCGAACCAACTTTTGGGTCCCATTAGCAGACAGTAAGTCACAAAAGCGGAATCAGGTGCTTTCTCGATAGCTTGGGACAACCTAGAGAGATTCTCAGCAAGTACTGCTTTACGTTGAGGACATGAAGTTCGGAAAGTGATTAACGGGCAAACAGCTTATGAACATATTCCCGAAAGTCTTTTTACAGGTGTAACGAGTTTTTGTTAATTACTAGTACAGCACGGCGTAAGTAGGGCAACTATTTAAAAACCCGAAACTCGCACCAGGAGGTGGAGTGCGCATGTGTAAAGTAGGCGGATTCCCACCTCATTTTTCTTCGCACACTATTCCTCAAGCAACCTCTGCTGCCTACCCTGTGGTTTAGCTTGACGATACTCCCTTTTGTATGTTTCAAAGTTCCACTTCTTGAAAAACTCCTCAGCAGCTTCAACGCCCGACTTATAAAGCTCATCCCTTTTCCTGAGTGAAATATCGAACTGGGTTGTCTGCACTCCAACAGTAGGAATGGGGATTGAACGTGCAAAGTTTTTATCTTCAATATATCGGGCGTCGTGAGCCTCCATCATTGTATAAAACATTGCTGTGAACAGGGACAAGGGACTACGAATGTCGTGTGGCTTGTCCATATCGGGGTCTACCAGTTTGTAACCAAGGGTTGGCCAAGCGGGGTCAGGCGTACCGTCGTCGAAGAGCCAGATCGGAAAATTACTTAGAAGAGCGCCATCTACTATGTAGCTTGATACACCAGCAGAACTTGTTAAAGTCACTGGCTTAAAGAAAAATGGGATACTCATACTCATCCGTACTGCTTTCACCACGCTAAGCTCATCGGGGTTGATACCGTAATGGACAATATCGCGTGGCAGTACTAGCATCTTGCCGCGTGAAATATCGCTAGCGATCACCTGTAATTTATAGCGGTACTTAGGATCGTCTTTGTATTCCTCCATGACGAGATCGCCGAAGGTAGAAATATTCTTCTCTTGCAGACGCTCGTGTAACCAGCTCTCAAAAAAGTCTCCTTTATAAAGACTTTTTTCCGTAATCAAGCTTAATACAGAACCAATGAGGGGAATTTCTTGTTGTGGTGTTGGATCCTTGAACCTAAGGTAATCTACTTCATTTTGAATTTTCTTTAATTCCGTGCCTTTGTATCCAGCCGCGATCAAAGCTGCAACGATCGCACCTGCTGAGGTGCCTGCAACATTCTCAAAGACATAACCTTTCTCTTCTGTTACAGCGGCTGCCCCAAACAAACCTAACCCTTTGACACCCCCACCTTCAAAGACAGCGTCTACCTTCTGTGTATTGCTTACCATTGTTTTTCATACTCCATTTTTAAAGAAGAATTCGGCATTGAGGAGTAGAGACTGGCTGTCTCCTGTCTTCTCACTCCTTATAGGCAATACGGAGACTTTGCACAAGAATAATGAGGGATGCGATCGCCATCAATCCACCCCAGAACCAGTATGGCAAAAATAACTGCTGCTGTATTTGCGCCGAGTCTGAGTGCAAACCGATACCAGCAGAGGAGCTAAATAAATAATCGAGTTGATTGTAGGTACTCACACAAGCTTGCACGCCCAGAAATTGAATGGCAAATCCCTGTATCCATCGGGAAGATTTGAATGACACTCCAAGAATAATCACACCCAACAGGGAAATTGCCACAATTCCAAAGAGTGATCGCACCCAAATGAGTGTGGAAAGAATGAGAAAACTTCCCAATATTTTTAAACTTAGGGAAGCTACGCGAAAACTCTGAGAGGCTAAGATTAAAATAGCACCAGCAATTGGTGGTCCCATTGGTCCTGCTGCTGCCACTAAAGCTTGCCCAAGATGTCCTAAGAACAAATCACCGCCGTAAAAAGCGACACCAGAACCGTTAGGAGAAATCTGTAACTGCTTAAACTGTCCTCCCAAGAGAAGTGCAGCTAAACCATGACCCATTTCGTGAAACCAAGTTGCCAAGATCGTAAACGGGTAGAGGATGTAATCACCCCCTGGAACTTGCCACAGCAAAATCGTCGCGATCGCTGCTGCCATGAGCCAGGTAAGCCCCATACGTTCAACGACAGGAGGGGCTTCTTTTGCAAGCAAAGGTTCAAAATTTTTCCCTGGTTTCCTCATGGCTGACTTTCCTAGTTGCACTTTACATCTATGCTAACCGTTTACTCTTAGAAGTCATTTGTCCTTGGTAACAAATAAACGCTCTTTATTTGGGCGTAGAGAAGAAAGGCAGAAGTACGTTCGCGTAGCGTCTCCGCAGGAGAGGGCAGAGGGCAGAAGGTATAAGACAATACAGTTGTAGCTATAACTTCAACTGATTGAAGACCACCAACCTACGGTTTGGTGGGGCAAAGTCTGCCGGGGGTTGCTGACCCCGGCGAGCTTTGCGGCTTGGAGCCGATTTGGGCTCATGCTGAACAGAGGACAAATACCCTAATTTTGTATAAAAAATTCCTTACCTTCAGCATAGCTGCCCTCTGCCTTCTGCCTTGCAAGGGAGGGCTGGTCAAACTGCCACGGACGTCAAATTCCAGTAACTTATGACCGCTCAAAATTAAGAAAGTTGAAATACGAATGTGACCAAGTCTCCCTTACCCAGACTTATGCGATCGCCCGGTCGCAGGCGGTGTCGGTTTCCAGGTAAAAGCGGCAAATTGTTAATGTATGTACCATTAGAACTGCCAACATCTTCTATATAGTAAGCATCTCCCTCAATACGAATATCGGAATGAATTCGAGAGACAATTTCCGAATCGGGAAATCCTGAAACATCCACATCTGGTGGAATGCGGTCATTTGGCTTGCCAATATGAATCACAGAAAGATTTTGTGGCAATTCAATCAACCTATCTGTTTGGACATGGGCAAGTCCTCCCGTTACGTGCTGCAATTGAGTTCGAGCAACGGTGGGAGCTGGTGCTGCTGGAGGGGGTGCGGCTTCTGGCTCTTCTATTAAGGTTTGAGCCGCAACGGTTGGTGGTGAAGAACTCTGGCTCTGCTCTTCAACTGGTTGTGCGGGAACAAGAACTGCTGTCGGTAACGGGGACGGCTCAGGCGTTGGATCGGGCATTGGATCAAGCGTTGGATCGGGCGTTGGGATGTCAGTAGATCCACTTGTGACTGTTTGTGGTGCTTCTACTAGTGTGTCAGGGGTTACTAGAGATGGGACTTCCACGGTGTCAGGTGCAACTGTTGCGCCTAAATTCGTAGAAGCCATTGTACTACGCAGGTTATAACCACACTGACCGCAGAAAGCTGCATCTGCCTGCACGGTTGCCCCACAGCTGGGACAGTTAGTTGTAGCTGGTAATGGGGTGTAGCAAGCTTCACACTGGACAGCGCCGTCTGGGTTGGGGTGATTGCAGTTAGGGCAGACGATCATGAAGTTAAGCCTTTATCGTGAAATATAGCTCTATTTGCAGAGGAGCAACTCTAGCTTTTAATTTTAACTAATGACTCTTTGTCGGGCAGCTAATGTTTGATGTCACTACCTGCTGCGGCATCCAGTAACCACCAAAGTTCTCCTTGGGGTTGAATCAAGCGGGATGGGTAAGTGAATTCATCTGCTACCTCTGCGAATACTTGAGCTAACGCTGGTTTTTTGTTTGAACCAGCAACTATAAACATAACGCAGCGAGAAGCATTAATGAATGGGTATGTGAATGTGATTCGTTGGTTACTATCTTTGTTCCCTACTGTTATCAGGCGATCTCGTACTTTTAGTGCCTCTGTCTGCGGAAACAACGATGCTGTATGTGCATCATCGCCCATTCCCAATAAGATCACATCCAATGCCGGAAACTCTCCAGCGATAACGTGAAAAAACGCGTGCAGATGCTGTTCATATTGATCTGCTCCTACAGCTGGATCTGGATCTGAAGTCGGTATAGCGTGGATGTTCGCTGCTGGCATATCAACGTGATCTAGCCAAGCATGACGTGTCATCAGTTGATTGCTATCTGCATGATCAGGAGAGACGTAGCGTTCATCTCCCCAAAACACATGAATTTTATCCCAAGGTAGTTTTTGCTTGGCAATTGCCTCGTATAACGGCTTAGGTGTGTTGCCGCCAGATAAGGCAATGGTAAATTGCCCCCGCTCTTTGATGGCGAGTTCAATTTTTGAGAGTATCAATTCTAACGAACGCGCAATCAGTGCCTCTTGATTGGGGAGGACTTCAACCTTTTTGTTCATTGCTGTATGATCACTTTTGTGACTTCCAGCAATACAATAGCGAAATTCTTACCCTTTGAAACTTTTTATATC
>JAQYWN010000026.1 GCA_029379265.1 Rhizonema sp. NSF051 | reverse complement strand
TCATATAACAGGGAAAAAGGTCATATAGTAATTATCTGCAAAATGAAAAATAAAAGTATTATCTGATTCAGGTATTTGAATGTTGTAATTTTTCATTAGTCGAAGATAAAAAGATGTGTGGAAGATTTACTTTAAGTCAATCAGCAGAAACGTTAGCCCAAGCTTTCGAGATCCAATCCCTTCCTGATTTAGAGCAGCAATATAACATTGCACCTACGCAACTCGTAGCGACAGTATCGTATAATTCAGACAAAGAGCGGGAATTTCAGCAGTTACGCTGGGGATTAATTCCATCGTGGGCAAAAGATACAGGAATCGGGGCGAAGCTTATTAACGCTCGCTCGGAAACTGTGGCAGAAAAACCGGCTTTCCGCGCTGCGTTCAAACACCGACGCTGTTTAGTCATGGCTGATGGTTTTTACGAGTGGCAGCAACAAGGTAAAACAACTAAAAGTCCCGCTTCTGGAGAAAAGCTACTCTCCTCGCATCCAGAGAAATTCAAAAAGCAGCCATTTTATTTTCGCCTTCAGGATGCACAGCCTTTTGCCTTTGCAGGATTATGGGAGCAATGGGAATCTCCAGAAGGACAAAAAATAGCCTCCTGTACAATTCTGACAACTGTGGCGAACGAATTACTGCAACCGATCCACGATCGCATGCCCGTCATCCTCTCTCATCAGGATTACGATCTATGGCTAAATCCCCAAGTGCAAACACTCGAACCACTACAACTTATCTTGCGCCCCTACCCTGCAGTAGAGATGAGTGCTTACCCAGTCAGTACTCTAGTCAACAATCCCAGACACAATAGCTCGGAATGTATTACGCCATATCAGGCGTCAGCCGTCGGCTAAGAAAGGAGTTTTATCAGAAAAGCTATCCTTTGAGGCTACCGAAGATCCAGGTATTTTACGTCTTTATTTCTTGGCAATATCCTAACTCCTAAAAAAATGAGCTAGGCGGGAGTCACAACTCAGTTTCCAGAAAGATATTTACAATCATTTACATATAAGCCCTTAAGTAGGGGGGATAAGAAATCCCAGTCATAGCTTAGAATACCAGGATAGTCGCCTTGTCATCGACATTGGTTAAGAGTATTGACAAACGATAAAAAACAATTAGCTCAGATATATTATTGGTACACCCACTAAGCGCGAAGATATGCCAAGAACACAGAAAAACGACAACTTTATTGACAAATCCTTTACTGTTATGGCAGATATCATCCTGAAAATTCTGCCAGCCAACAAAAAAGCTAAAGAGGCTTTTGTTTATTATCGGGATGGGATGTCAGCGCAGGCAGATGGAGAATATGCTGAGGCTTTAGATAACTATCAAGAAGCTCTCCTACTAGAAGAAGATATCATTGATCGCGGTTATATCCTGTATAATATGGGGCTAATATATGCGAGCAACGGCGAACACGAAAAAGCCCTAGATCTATATCATCAGGCTCTTGAATGCAATCCGCGTCTAATTCAAGCTATGAACAATATCGCAGTTGTTTACCATTACCAAGGGGAGAGGGCGAAGGAACAAGCAGACGAAGATGCAGCAGAAGCCCTGTTTGACAAAGCTGCTGATTATTGGGTTAGAGCGATCCGCATGGCTCCCAATAACTACATTGAAGCCCAAAACTGGTTGAAAACGACTGGGCGATCGCAAATTGACGTATATTTTTAGTCCTGTGTCCTTGGTTATTTGTGATCAGTGAATAATAAATGACTAATGACCAATAATTAATGACCAATAACTAATGACTAAATCATGATTGATCGTGAACAAGTTCGCAAAGTAGCCAATCTTGCGCGTTTAGAGTTGACACCGGAAGAAGAAGAGCAGTTTACCAGCCAGTTAGGAAATATTATCGACTATTTTCAACAGCTGAATGAACTGGATGTCAGCGATGTAGAACCGACTACTAGAGCAATTGATGTCAGCAATGTGACAAGAACCGATGAGTTACAACCCTATCCCGAGAGAGAAGCAATTCTTCAAGGTGCGCCGGAACAAGAAGGTGAATTCTTCAAAGTGCCGAAAATCCTGAACGCTGATTAGTGAGTGATTGGAGATAATTATGGGCTTGGGAATCCTTAAGGAAGGTAAGTGGGTACCCGAACGAGATCAAGAAGACTCAGAAGGTAAATTTGTCCGCCCATCCACGACTTACCGTAACAAGATTACAGCCGATGGTACCAGTGGATTTAAAGCTGAACCAGGACGTTATCATCTATACATTTCTTGGGCTTGCCCTTGGGCTTGTCGCACAGCAATTATGCGGCAGTTAAAAGGGCTACAAGATATTATCAGTATGTCAGTAGTAGCCCCAGAGATTCACGACAATAGTTGGGAATTCTCTGATGAACCTGGAGCCATCCCCGATATCATCAATGGTAAGGACTATCTCTGGCAAATATATACCAAGGCTGAGCCGAACTATAGCGGTAGGGTAACTGTCCCAGTTCTTTGGGATATCCAGAAGGGTACAATTGTTAACAATGAATCCCGTGAAATTATCCGGATGCTTGATACAGAGTTTGATCATTTGGCTAAACAAAATGTGAACTTTTGTCCCAAAGATCTGCAAGAACTTGTTGATGAGACAATAGAAGCCATCTACAAACCCATCAATAATGGTGTGTATCGTGCGGGATTTGCCACAAGTCAGTCAGCTTATGATGAAGCGGTAACGGAACTATTTGATGCTCTAGATAATTGGGAGAAAGTATTAGGAAAGCAAAGATATTTATGCGGTGAGCAAATTACTGAAGCAGACTGGTGTCTGTTTACTACACTATTTCGCTTCGATGCCGTTTACTACGTGCATTTCAAATGCAACCTACGTCGGCTCGTTGATTATCCCAACTTATGGAATTATCTCAAAGACTTGTACCAACAGCCGCAAGTCAAGGAAACTTGTAATCTTGACCACATTAAACGGCATTATTATAAAAGTCATCCCAAGGTTAACCCAACTCGCATTGTACCGCTCGGTCCGTTGATTAATTTCGATGAACCTCATAACCGCGACAAATTAACTCATAATTTATAATTCCATCAGTTATGACTTCCATCCCTAAGTGTAATATCATGTTCGGTAAATGAGTTATCAATAAAAGATAGGTTCGTAGTTGCGCTTTAGCGCTCTCAAATTGATAAGAGCGCTAAAGCGCAACTACAAGCCTTATTATAAGTGTTCCACCGAACATAAGGTAAGAATACTTATCTTAGTGCGTTGACAACTGAATGTTGAATGCTTACCTTAGGGAGATAAAATGGCAAAAAACAAATTGTCTCTCCATTACCTAAGTTTGGCTTTTGCGATCGCACTGGGTGCCCTCTTGCGCTTTTGGCATTTGGATTTCAAACCTCTATGGATGGATGAAGTCATCACTGCCATATTCAGCTTTGGGAAAAGCTATAACGACGTGCCTTTAGATGTAGTATTCCCAGTTGAGCGCCTACAGGAAGTGTTCACTTTCCAACCGGGAGTTAGTTGTTCTCAAATTGCCCAAAATGTCGCTAGGTATTCGACTCATCCACCGCTATTTTTTTGCTGGATGTACAGTTGGTTGGGGTGGATGAGTCCTTTAGGAAAAGAGTGGGTAGAAAAATTGCGAAGTCTACCAGCTTTATCGGGTGTGGGTGCGATCGTCGTCATGTACTTCGTCAATCGTACTGCCTTCACGCCATCTGCGGGAATCATAGCAGCTGGTTTAATGGCAGTCTCGCCCTTTACTGTTTACCTTTCCCAAGAAGCAAGACATTATACATTACCAATGCTTGCGGTTGCTTTAGCATTATTAGGGCTGATACAAATTCAACAGGATCTTGAAAAGCGTCAGACGGTTAGATTTTGGGTATGGTTGAGATGGGCAATTCTCAACAGTCTGAGTTTTTACATCCACTACTTCTGTATTCTTAGCTTCATCGCTCAAATTGCAACGCTTTTTTCGCTGATGTATTGGCGTAGGGCGAACATCCTCAACAAACGCAAAATCTGGCTGGCACTCATTCTGTCTATCAGTGGTGTTGCCATCAGCTTTCTCCCTTGGTTGAGGATAATAGTCCATCATTCTAACCGCGCAGAAACAGACTGGCTTGCCCCTGCAAATTTCATCGCTCCCTTTTATCAAACCTTCCTAAACTGGGTGCTAATGGTGATTGTTCTACCTGTAGAAGAGCAGCCCCTAGCAGTGGCAATTGTCTGTGGTTTATTTATGGCTTTGTTTGGTATTTGGGTAGGTTGGCAAGTTTTTAAAGCTTTAAAGCAGTTGTGGAGTATACCTTCAACACATTTGGCGACACTAACACTCTTAAGTTTCTCGGTTTGGGTATTGTTAGAATTCTTTGCAATTGTCTATTTTTTAGATAAGGATATCACCGCTATTCCTCGATATAGCTTCGTCTATTACCCAAGCTTTTGCGCTTTGCTCGCTGCTAGTATAAGTAAACGAAATTCTAAATATATTCTCTTACTTGTCGGCGTTCTCAGTTGTGTTTTCGTTATTTCTAACTTGGCTTTTCAAAAACCCTTCAAACCTGAGCAAGTTGCTCAACATATGAATTTTGAACCTGCTGTTCCAATCATGGTTGTGATGGCATATAGAGATTATCAAGATGTCGCGTTGGGATTAAGTTTTGGCTTAGCACTTGAACCGCTTAGGGAATTTAGGGTGGCAGTAGACAAGGGCGATTTTACTTCTGTCGCTCCTCCTAACTCCTCACTCCCTGCTTCTCCTCAGTTTGCTTTTTTCAAACAATCGCCAGATTTTAAATCTGTTTGGCAACAGTTTTCGCAACTGTCTGTACCAGCAACATCCAATCTGAATTTATGGGTTATCGGCCCTGGAAGAAAACACCATGACTATCCACAGCAAGTAGGATTTGCCCTTAAAACTCATTGCAATATAGATCCTAATCAATACTACCGTATTGGAGTCCCCTATCAACTCTATCGATGTCAGAATTTATGACTATAGTGGTTCTTAGTCGAATCTACCTAAATACGTCATTAAGCATAGAAGTTTTATAGCCTTGGGGTGGATGACAGCTACCGAAATCAAATATTACTTTATACTTAAAGTTATGATTAATGCCACCGTACCCGAGTTAATCTAGCCGTGCCTATTCCTAAGTTACTGAAGAGTCAGAAACGATTGGCTGAAGAGCGTACAGAACAAGAGTGTATACGTGATGTTCTTCTACTAGTTACTCACTTGGCCAAAAGTGAAGAGGTTACTGTCAAGCTCATCTTTGATCGTCTTTACGATGTTGCCTCAGTCAACCTGATTAATCAAAAGATTCCTTATCGTCCCCTTAATCCTATAGTCAAATCAATTGCCAAAGTGTCGGAACCAGCAGTCAGAGTTTTTGCTTGGCTTTGGTTTCAGAAGAATTTTCCGCGACTGATTACCAACTGGTTATACGTAAAGGTTAGTTTTACAAATTTGAACCGTAAACCACAGGATCTCGTTTCTATAGTTCCTGAAGTTCAATCATATTCTCTACCAGGAGTAGAAAGAAATAGCAGAGAAGAGATTAAGCGTCTTCGCTCTGAGGTTAGATATCTAGCTGGAATTTCGGTAGGAGCGCTTGCTGCTTTATTCAGCACTATTCTCTGGGTAAGTTATGGCTCCCAACTAAGAGTTATTGGATTTCCGACAATCAATTCCATTGATAAATGTCTTCCATCGGCAAATGTGGAGACTTATAAAAGATAGACAATGTCAGCGTCGTTCGAGCCATCACAAGCTTTTGTGATAGGCATGAAATATAGTGTATACACAACCAAACTATATTATAAGGCTAAATAGTTATTAGATAGTCGTTAGTTGTTCTTATTTGAGAACAAACAACTAACAACCATTAATTAGTAACCAACTATTCATCAATCTGCCAAGAATCCTTGGTAAATTCTTCATCCAGAATTTTCTTTTGTCGCAAAATCAAAATAATTTGACCAAGTATTGGAACTTCTGGTATGGTATCAAACCACTGAAAATCTAACTCTCCAGATATGTCCACGACAAAGTAACTGGTAGCATTCCATTCACGCCGAGCGCGGTCTATAATGACCAGCACTGGTTCTGGAGTATTTTGTGTTTGGGTGGGGAAGCGATCGCTATTGCACAAAATCACTACTGGATCTTCTGCACCCAACACAGCTTGCCAACCCGGTATCGGTACCCAAGCTTGCTCTCCTGCAAATCTAACCATGCGAAATGGTTGCATTTCTTTGACGACAGGAACAGCTTGTAAGTCTTTTGGTGTCAATGGTAACTCACCTACCACAGGGACAACACGGGGCAGATCTTCTTCCGATTCCAATCGGTAAAAGGGTAATTTGGGGGCGATACTTTTGGGTACGACGGTAAAATCAGTTAGTAATTGTTCGATTTTTTTTCTTGCTGTTTGCGAGTGAGCAAATTTCAATCCCTTAGCGATTTGGCGCGATCGCTCCTGAAAGTCCGAATATTGACGAGCAAATTTCCACGATTGATAAGCTATGGCGTCCCCTGGATGATTCTCAAATCCTTCAGGCAGGGTGGGCAAGCGGGAGAAATCTTTAATTGCTTTAGCGACTTCCCGCGCTTCATCAGCGTTGATTTGGTGAGAGAAAGTGAGTTCAGCTGCTGTAGCTCGTTCCTCTTGAGTGAGTAGGCGTAACTCATATAAAACATCGCTTCCACGTATAGCATAGTGCGATCGCACTGCTACTGTTGCCTCTGCCTTTTCTAAAGAATTGTAGACTTGTGCGCCGACAATAACCTGATTTTGTTGGATCGGTTCAAATCCAGTCGCTTCAAAAATTGCCTGGGGACTGTAACCCGCTTTCTGTAGTTGAGCGAGTGCAATTCCCCATTCTACCCAGTTACCTTGCTTTTGTCTGAGCTTTCGCAGTAATTCTTGCGCTACATCATCAGGAGTGTTATCAGGATTTTGAGCTAATGGTGGTAGGTCAGTCATGTTAAATGAGTAAGCGAGCTTCACTTTGAAGGGCTATGAATACCAACAGCCGCAAGTTTTATTTTATGCTCTAACTGTAAACTCTTATCATAATTTTCTCCTCCGCTCCACTTCCATAGGGTTTCACACTGAGTTCTGCATTGTCTTGTGAGTCAAGAGAGTTCTCACAACGTAATTTATCTGAAGACAAAAATATCTCTAATCTAAATTTCCCCTGTTGAATGTAGTATTGCGCTTTAATCATGACCCATATATACAACTAATAGCCCCTTGCAATCAAGCTGTTAACAAAATATCTTGGTATAGATGAGAACAAGAAAGCTCTAAAGGAATTCTCCTCAAGATCATAGTCCAACAGTTGAACTAGATAAAATCCGGCATTAATTAATGACTATAAAGAAACCGAAAAAGCAAAAAATTTTGGTAGTTGACGATGAGCCAGATAATCTGGATCTGCTATACCGCACCTTCCGACGCGACTTTAATGTTTTCAAAGCCGATAGTGGAGTCAAGGCCCTGCAAGTGTTAGCAGCAGAGGGAGAAGTGGCAGTCATCATCTCTGATCAACGGATGCCAGAAATGAAGGGAACTGAGTTTCTTAGTAAGACTGTACCTCAATTTCCCGATACAATAAGGATTATTTTGACAGGATTTACTGATATTGAAGACTTGGTGGAGGCAATAAATGCCGGACAAGTTTACAAGTATATCACTAAACCTTGGGACCCTAGTGAACTACAAGCAGTGGTTCAACGAGCTGTAGACACATACGATTTACTTAAGCAACGTACAGAAGAATTACGGCGTACAAATGCCCAAATGGCACTGCTGGCTGTTTTGGTACAGGTTACTCAGGAGGCTTCTAGCTTAGAAGCTACTCTCACATCTATTGCCACGGCTGTCGGTGAAAGTTTCGTAGCAAATAGTTGTATTTTGCAACTCCTAGAGGCTGATGTCTTTGCAGATCAAGGATTATACAGTAGTGACGGGAGAATAGATAACTGGCTCGTGCATGACCCGTTAACTTCCGAGGTGATCGCCACTCACACCATGCAAGTTTCCGCAAATGTATCTAAAGATAAAAATCTAAATGATATTACTTACTACATCAATTCTGGCGTTCAAGCGCATCTCGTTGTCCCGATTGTTTACCGGAATGAAATGTTAGCAGTTTTGTCGCTACAGTGGAAACAACCTTGGACTTTGCGAGAAGATGAACTCACACTGATTCATTTATCAGCCCAATTGGTGGCGATCGCACTGACTTGCACTCGCTATCATCAATCTGTGAAATAGTTAGGAGGCAGAGAGTTATAAGTTATGAATTTTCACTCGTGACTCCTAACTCCTGTACGGGGGGGTTTTTCAAAAACTCAGCCGGAGCGAAGATGTGCGCGTTGATTAAACCCGCCCCTACTAACTCTTAACCAATGACTAACGAAATTCGCAGTATTTTTAACCGCATTGCTCCAGTGTATGACCAGTTGAACGATTGGTTAAGTCTGGGACAACACCGGGTATGGAAGGAAATGGCAGTAAAATGGAGCTTCGCTCAACCGGGAGATACTTGCCTTGACTTATGTTGCGGGAGTGGAGATCTCTCCTTACGCTTGGCAAGACGAGTGGGCACAACAGGACAGGTGTATGGAGTGGATTTTTCGTCTGCAATGTTAGAAATTGCCAAACAACGCTTTCAACACCAATATCCCCACATTCAAGATTCAACTAACCCCGTCTCGAATACTCGAGTTACTTGGGTGGAAGCTGACGTGCTGGATTTACCCTTTGAGGATCACCAATTCGACGCCGCGACTATGGGCTATGGGTTAAGAAATGTAATAGCGATTCCCCAATGTTTGAAAGAATTACACCGTGTTCTTAAAAGAGGTGCGAAAGCGGCAATTTTAGACTTTCACCGTCCCAGCAATCCACAAATCCGTGCCTTTCAACAGTGGTATTTGGACAATCTCGTTGTTCGGGCTGCTCATAATCTGGGTTTACTTGAAGAGTACGCTTATATCAGTCCCAGCTTAGATCGCTTTCCCATGGGAGCGGAGCAGGTTACAATAGCTCGTCAAGTTGGTTTTGCCACTGCTACACACTACCCCATCGCAAACGGTATGATGGGAGTGCTAGTCGTTACGAAACTTTAAATTTTAGATTTGCGATTTTGGATTGGGGAATGGTAACTAGGCTTTGGGAACCGGATTTTTCCTAATCCTCAATCTCTTATCCTAAATTCACAATTCTAAATCCACGCATCCAAAATCCAAAATTCAATGGATTGGTCCCATCTCTGGTTGTATGTGTCTCCCCCTATTCTGGGTGGAATTATTGGCTATTTCACGAACGATGTAGCCATCAAAATGTTATTTCGTCCTTACCAAGCAATTTTGATTGGTGGACGAAGGGTTCCTTTTACGCCTGGATTGATTCCCCGCAATCAAGAACGTCTTGCCAAAAAAGTCTCTGAGACTATTATGGGCTCACTGCTGACACCAACAGAATTGCAAGATTTGGCGCGGCGACTGTTGCAAACCGAACGCGTGCAAGGAGCAATTTTCTGGTTGCTGCGAATGGCTATCGACCAAATTAAATCTGATAAAGAGCAAAAAAGTGCCAAGATCGTGGCAGGAATTTTGCGGGATTTGTTAGGGGAATCTTTACCGCGTCTCCTAAAAGTTTTAGCACGGCGAGAAGACTTTTTAGAAGTGCAAGTCAATCAAGTTTTTGACCAGGTATTACTGGAATTTCAACTGAGTGAAGAACAAGCTACTCGCCTTGCTGACTGGTTATTCCAAGTAGTATTGCCGCCAGAGGTGCTGCGACAAGTAGTCATAGATTTTTTAACTGATCGCACGATTCAAACTATTGATGAAAGCTTTCGCGAAAAAACCAGTGGCACTTATTGGGTGGTGGCAAATTTGTTTGGTGTACGCAATACTTTAACTCGTTTGCGGACTTATTGTTTGGATGAAAAAGAGGCAACAAATGCGCTGATGCAAGAATTGATCCAAGAATTACAAGTACGCGATCGCCTCAAAAAATTACTGCAAAATCTCTCTCTACAAAGTTTACCAATAGGCACGGTACGGCAACTCCGCAAGACGACGCGTGAAAGCGTTCGTCATTACTTACAAACACGTGGTGGTGATTTTCTTCAAGAACTAAGTGAGTCTTTTGATTGGGAAAAAACATCTTCTTTGCTGCTGAACCGTCTTACAACTTCTGCTGTTGTAAGTTCTTCTTTAGAAGTCGTGAGTAAAGAAATGGCTTCAATTTTAGAAAGGTATTTGGAAAAAGATTTAGAAGCAATTGTTGCTCAAGCAATTCCCATTTTGGCTATTGATCAAGTCATTGTTGAAAAAGTAAAGTCAACTTCACCAGCTGATTTAGAAGGTGCAATTGAGGGAATTGTGAAAAATGAATTGCAGGCAATTGTCACTTTAGGCGGTATCTTAGGTTTTATTGTGGGGTTGATGCAAACAGTTTTTCTACTTTTTAGTAGATAATTTTCTACGACTCCAGGTATATACCTTCTCTAAAGGACTCCCGCGATTCCATAGTAGAGGCAAGCACTTGCACCGATAATGTAGACAAACCAGGTTAGGAAAAACCCAGTTGCACGACTGGGAGAGGGGCCATAAATGTTTATCACACCCCAAGCATGAACAATTCGGGCTAATGTAAGGGTTATTCCCAGAAGCCATAAAAGCCAGATTTGCGAATTCATTAACTCCAACGCCAGAATAAAGAGCAACCCATGCGGAACATATTCAGTAAAATTCCCATGAGCGCGTACTTTCCGCTGTAACAGTCCATCATCACCAACTTGCTCTGCCTCTAATTTTTGAGAGCAATTTTCAATAAAGGCAACCCATTTGGTGGGATTCTCCAGATAATTCGGCTGAGTTGTAACATCTTGCTTTGTTTCTCCGTGCCAAACTCTAGCTCTTGTTCTTGCTATTGCGGCAATGTAAGAGAGTGCAAAAGCAATCAAACCGTTTAGCCCAATGAAGAGAGTTGAAATAGGGACAGGGTTAATGTTCATTTACTATTTCTACAACTCAAACTTTTTTAATTTTTAATTCTACAAAACACTACTAGTACGTCACGGCGTAAATAGGGCAACCATTTAAAATACCTAAAAAGCAGATTTCATCATACTTTTGACTTTTGACTTTTGACTTTTGACTTCCGCCTTGCGGTACTAGTTTAAGATCTGTTAGCTCTATAGTTGGAAGTAAGTTGAGGATCAGGGTGGTCATCAGTCCCCTCTAAATCTTGCCAATTGTAGCCTGATATTATACCACCATTCGCGGTAAAGTTTTTCTAGTTTAATTGCTTGCTTTTAACTTTGGATAGGCAATGCGCTTGTGATGAAATTGCTGCCAAACTTGAAGAAAAATTTCGGCTATCTGGGACATTTCCTCTCTTTTTAACCCGGAATGTACGAGTTGATTTTCTTGCCATCTCGCACGGAGGATGTTGTTGAGTGTTGCTAAGGCTTTTTCTGGAGTCACATCTTTAAGCGATCGCAGTGCCGCTTCGCAAGAATCTGCTAACATAACGATTGCTGTTTCTCGCGACTGGGGAGCTGGTCCATCGTAACAAAAATCTGCTTCATCTACTATTACTGTTGGGTCGGCTTGCGCCATTTGCTGGGCTTGGTGATAGAAATAGGCAATCTGCATCGTTCCTTGATGTTCTGGAATAAAAGCTTGAATTGCTGTTGGCAAGCTGTGTTTCCGTGCCATAACCAACCCTTCTGTGACGTGCTTTTTGATGATTGCTGCACTCTTCCAAGGGTCTTTTATTTCTGTATCGTGTTTATTCGGTTCCCCCATTTGATTCTCAATAAATGCTAAGGGGTCGTGCATTTTCCCAATATCATGGTATAATGTCCCGGCTCTCACTAATTCGACATTGCATCCTAGTTGTTTAGCTGCAGCTTCAGCAAGGGTAGCGACAAACAAGGTGTGTTGAAAGGTTCCGGGAGTTTCCGTAGCAAGTCGTTTTAATAAGGAGCGGTTGGGGTTCGCCAGTTCTGCTAACCGGATTGGGGTGACTAAATCAAAGAATTTTTCTAGATAAGGACTCAACCCGAGCGCTACAATACTCCAAGCTAAGCCAGATAAGGAAAAGAACGCTGCTTGTTGCAATATAACGTATAAAGATGAACCAAATGCTGCACCTGATAAAACCTTGATTGTTAGGTAAACGCCTCCCTGAGTCAAGGCAATCACAACACTTAACAAAGCAAGTTCCTCACGCGATCGCAGTCGTTGTGCCATACAACTGCCTAACAACCCTGCTGCTGCACCAGCCAAAAGCGCGACTTTACTGACTTCCAAACTAACAGATAGCACTAACAACAGCAGTCCCATAACTGTCATGCCTAAAACGGGTCCATAAAAGCTACCCAATAATAAACCGACAGCACTCCAAGTTGTATAATTTATACCCATTGTCAATAGCAATGGTGTACTTAAGGTTAGTAGCATTACTAACAGGCGATCGCTTTGCCGCATTCGGGACTTTATGCGCCGTTCCATAAAGGCAAAAATGCTGACAGCGCCGCTTACCAAGCCACCCAATAGCATTAATCCCAGCCAGTTAATCTCCCGGCGAGTCAGGTGATAATAATCCAGCACCTCAAAATTGGATTCCGTAATTCTCTGCCCCTTACGGATAATGATCTCACCTTGCTTTACCCAAACCATCACAGGCTTCACACCAGCTGCAGCTTGAACTGCCTGTAGTGTGGTTTGTATTTCATCTTTCTTCAAATTTGGCTTGAGGACAGCCATTAACATCTTGGTGGCTATTGGTTCGGCGTTTTTTGGCACTAATCCTTGCACTTGTAATTCCACAGCATTCTTTAAGATATTTAGCGGTAGCCCTGGAGAAATGCCTTGGGTGAGAATTCGTTCCGCACTGTAGTGGATTCCTGTTTGTGTTTTTGCCCAGTTATCATCTGGTAAGTCCAGGAAGGAAGTATCTTTATAGACGATTTGTGGGTTAATGGTGAATAGTTGTAAAAGTTTAACGCTTGCTTGGCTGTAGCTCTGACGAGCTTTTAAGATAAGAGTGTTCAGTGCTAACAAATTTTGCTCTGATGTCCTCAGACGGTAGGCTTCTAGTTCTGCGACTGCTTGCGTAAAGTCAGCTTTTTGGAACAAATCAATCGATTGTGCGTCTCCTTTGGAAAGGGATTCCGAAACATGAGGACCTGAGGACGTAGAAACATCATGTAACAATATTTCAACATCTCTTTGGCTTTTCGGCTTTAAAGACGATCCTGACTTGTGCTTTGCGTTATTTTCTACAGCTAGTTGAAGCGCTTGCCATTCCCAGTAGGAACAAGAACGTAAGTAACGTTGGATAGATATGGATAAGACGGTAGTGTTAAAAAAAGGAAAAGATCCAAGAGAAGCCCGAATTTTGTTCCCTTCATCAATTATTTGTTTTAAATTTTGGTCGATTTCTCCATTGACACGCAGATCTACCATTAATATAGGTATAGAACTTTTACTGGCCAACTCACGTGTTTGGTCTGTACTAATCTTATCTTCAATATTAGCAGATACAGGGGCTCTAATCGTCTGTGGCGCAGTCGTTCCTACCCGTAGCTGAGGCTGGTTGTATAAATCATGTCCCATAACTCCAATGAAGGACAATACACCAAGCGCGAAAACAAGGGGGGTACGTTTTCTAATTCTATACAGTTTATTTACTGCATAAATGCTACTTTTCATTTTGACCGACTTTGGCAGGTTTTCGCTTTTCTCAGTTTTCTTTGATAAAAACAAACCCAGTCGGAACTCTTTGAACTGTTGACTCCAGTGAATCAATTGCTGGGTAAAGGATTGAAAAAATGGGGCTTGTTTCATCTCCTATAACCTTGCTGCTGACTTTGATAGCTTAAAAAAAACAATCCCAATCGGAAATTTTTCTGAATGCCAACTTGCTACAATTGCTATTCTCAAAATAAGATAGGCACTTTTATTATAGATTGAAAGTATAAAAAATTACCAGTATGTGGTTCTGACTTCTTTACGTAAGTGCAAATCAATCTTGGTAAGACAGCCTGTTTTTTCTCCATAGGAGTAATATTCTACGTCAACATTAGAGGGTACCATAAAATTTTTCCTTCTTGAAACCCTCCTATGAGAGATCATTCTGACTATAGACTAGCCGATTTTAAATTTTTGAGCCTAGAATTAGCAGTGGAAATAGTGAACGGTACAAAGGGTGGGGACAAGCAAAAATCTATGGAGCGACAATTGATTGACTCTAACCAACTGTTTCGTACCCAGCAAGGTTGAAAGCCAAATACGGTATTAACGCAACCGGATGACACGAGGAGCTGCAACTGCATTTTCTCCGATTACCTTTTTAAGATGTATATCAGAGTTATACACCCCTGACCATACAGCTAAAAGCATATCTGCTAAGTTTAACAGCAGAGAAAAGTTGTTGACTCTTGAATCTAGCAACTCTGTTTGAGAAAGTAAGATCTGCCAAGTTACGGGAATCCCTCCTGTGCTATTATATGCTCCAGATAAAGCACCAGTAATCATACTAAGAGTTAGGGAGCGCGACTTGATTTGATGGGAACGCAGCAATGAAAGGCGAAAGTCTTCTAAGGTACTGAGAAAACAGTAAAATGCTATAGGAATAACGTGACTTAACTCTTCTTCCTTACTGAACTCAGCTTGTACCTTTTCTAATCCTGCCCCTTGGGTTAACAAATCATTAACTTTTAATAATTGTTGTGGTAAGTTTGAGGGTGTTTCTCCAAGAAACGCTACCGTTTCCGGAATCAGGGTGTGAGGAGTTAGTTTTTCAGTGAGAGACATGGCGATCGCATAACCTATAGCCAGAATTCCATCTTGTACTACGAGGTTATTTGGCAAAATGTCTACGACCTGTTGTAGGTTTTGTCGTAGTTTGGTTGTATTCTCATGAAAAAATAGTATGACTGGTATAGTATTTAGAATTGCTTCTAACAAGATATCATCTGAAGTGTTTGAGTTAAGACATTTTTGCTGCTGACGCTTTAACCAGTCGTCGAAGTCAAATCTACCCAATTCAATCAGACTTTCAGCACCTTCCATTATCTTCTGCACGTGTGGAAGCAACAGAAAAGGTAAATTGCTGTCGCGATTAAGTATAATTTCACCTAAGAGTGTTCCAATTATCGTGCCTTTAAACCGACTACTTAGAGAGTAACGCATAAACTATTAAATTAGAAATTCTCAATTCTTAATTCATTAGTACACTACTCCTGTGCCTCGATTTTGATAAGGTCTCTTTATATATATTCGCGCTTCCTAACTTTTATTTCTTAAATGATGGGCTAACGCTTGCAAGCCTAATAAATAACTTTGCTCTCCAAAGCCACTTATTTGCCCAATTGCGACTGGCGCAACATATGAATGATGGCGGAAATCTTCTCGACGATAGATGTTACTTAAGTGGACTTCTACCGTCGGCAAGTTAACAGCAGCGATCGCATCTCTTATAGCTACACTTGTATGGGTGTAAGCTCCAGCATTTATCAAGATTCCTTGATGTTTACCCAATGCTTCATGAATAGCGTCTACCAACACTCCTTCATGATTCGACTGCATCAAAAAAATTTCCAAATGCAACTTTACGGCTTCTTCTTTCAGCAGACGATTAATATCTACTAATTTTAGAGATCCATAGATTCCAGGTTCTCGCTGTCCTAGTAGATTTAAATTTGGCCCATGCAGTACTAAAATACTTGTGGAATGCACTTCTATTGATTCCTGTGCCTAGTTAAGCACGGTGGCGACGACGTGATCGCTCATCTACAGGAATCGGAATCAGTTCCGGTTCCGGCTCAGCCTCAGGCCCTAAAATGGCTTCAATCAGCTTACGTGCCAATTCTTTTAGCTTTTCCAGTACCTTTTCTATATAATCCATTGAACTGATCGCTCCTGAGATATTACCTCAATTTTTAATTATCAGCTAAGGAGAAACTAACGTACTTTTTCAGCTTTTATTTGATCTCGAGTCTTTCACACTCTTGTCTTCGGTAAACAAGCCGTTTCCGAACTCTAGTTTCTTTTCCCCTTTTTACAAGATTATCACATGAACACCCTCTCTGATTACCTCCTACTAAGGGGGGTTATTTATGCTAACAAAGAATAGTCCATAGTGAATAGTCTTCAGCGATACTATTGTAACACAAATTTATAGACGTGCTGTGGTAACTAGCGTGCATTCCGTTCTTGTTTTTCACTGTCAGCGTGACGGGATTAAAGCGTCTTTACAATTCATTTTTTTTTGGAGGTTGTCTTTGACGACTTTGTCGTTGACTTGGTACTAGAACTCGTTGTGGATTTACTTGTTTTCCGACTGGATTTAGTACTTTCAGCTTTGCTTGCTAACAAATCGAGGGCTGTAGACATCGTCAGATCTTCTACCGATGTGCCTTCTGGAACACTTACATTAGTTTTGCCATGCTTGATGTAAGGGCCGTAGGGACCGTTATAGATGTTCACGGGTTCACTGTCTTCTGGATGGGCACCCAATTCGCGTAAAGCTTCTTTCGACTTGCTGCTAGTAGCACTGCGTCCCTTCTTGGGTTCCGACAACAACTCTAAAGCTCGTTCTAAAGAAATTGTTAAAATATTATCCCCTGCTTTCAGGGAACGGTAGTCTTTTCCTTCCTTTCCTTGGTCGTGAACGATGTAGGGACCGTATCGTCCTAAACTAGCTTGAATTTTACCGTTGGTCGCTGGATGAACGCCCAATGTCCGGGGTAGAGACAAAAGACCAACAGCCATCTCAAGGGTGGCTTTTTCTGGCGTGACGCCTTTAGGAAGAGAGGCTTGTTTTGGTTTTGGGGTTTCCTCAGATTTTTCACCCAACTGGACATAAGGACCGTAAGGACCAAGGAGTACGTAAATCGCTTCACCAGTTTCGGGATGAACACCCAATTGATCGGGACCTACGGTTTTTTGCCGCAGCAGCGTTTCGACTTTTTGAGGATCGAGATCTGCTGGAGTTAAGTCTTTAGGAATTGAGGCTGTGACAACACCATCACCGTTTTCAACTTCAATGTATGGACCAAATTTCCCAATCCTGACTTTGGCATCTAAGTTTTCCAGTTCCACAGTCCGGGCAACAATTGCATCAATTTGGTTTTCCTGTTCCCTAACTAAAGTTTCTAGACCTTTGTCTCCCAGATAAAATCTTTGAAGGTAAGGTAACCAGCTCGCTTCACCAGTAGCAATATCATCTAGGGTTTGCTCCATTTTTGAGGTAAAGCTGGGGTCTACGATATCAGGAAAATGCTTTTCCAACAAGTCCGTGACAGCAAAGGCAGTGAATGTGGGTATGAGGGCATTGTTTGTTAATTGAGCGTAACCTTTGTCGATGATGGTACCAATAATGCTGGCGTAAGTACTCGGACGACCGATGCCTTCACTTTCTAGGGTTTTCACCAAAGTTGCCTCGGTGTATCGAGCTGGAGGTTGAGTTTCGTGACCGATCGCTTCTAGATTCAGGCATTCTGGGCGATCGCCGACTTTCAGGTTGGGCAAGATGACTTCTTGGTCTTCAAGTGCGGCTTCCGGATCGTCTGAACCTTCAACATAAGCGCGTAAAAAACCTGGAAAGTCAATGCGCTTGCCTGAAGAACGAAAACCAGCATCTTCCACTTGTAGCTGCACGGTGATTTGTGTTTGGCGGGAGTCGGCCATTTGGCAGGCGACAGTGCGCTTCCAAATTAAATCGTATAATTGTAGTTCCCGAGCGCTTAAACCAGTTTCTTGAGGAGTGCGGAAGGTGCTTCCTGCTGGACGAATAGCTTCGTGTGCTTCTTGTGCGCCTTTGGATTTGGTCGTGTATTGTCTGGGTTGTGGACTGAGGTATTGTTTGCCATAGAGTTGTTCTACACAAGTCCGGGCAGCGGTAATTGCTTGATCTGACAAATGCACCGAATCTGTACGCATATAGGTAATGTAACCCTGCTCGTACAAATTTTGAGCGATTCGCATTGTGTCTCGTGCTGAGAGACGCAGTTTTCGGTTCGATTCTTGTTGTAGAGTTGAGGTCGTAAACGGTGGGGCGGGTTTGCGCGTGACGGGACGTTCTTCTAAGTCTTTGACTTCCCAAGTTTTCCCGCTTATGCGTTCAGTGAGGGCTTGTGCTTCCGTTTCCCCAAGTAAGATCACGTTGCGATTTGCTGATATTTGACCGGTAGCTGGGTCAAAATCCGAGCCAGTTGCTAGCCTGGTTCCTCCTAATGTAACCAGTATGGAGATAAATGGCTGTCCTGGCGTTGAAGTTGGAGGGGTCAAAGTAGATTTTAAATCCCAGTACGTACCTTCGTGGAAGGCACGACGCTGGCGTTCTCGATTCACTAAAACCCTAACGGCTACTGATTGCACGCGCCCAGCCGATAATCCCCAAGCAATTTTTTTCCACAGTAAGGGAGATAAGGTATAGCCTACTAGTCGATCCAAAATTCGCCGCGTTTCTTGAGCACGAACTAACTGTTCGTCGATGTCACGACAGTTTTTCAGCGCACTTTTGATAGCCTCGCAGGTAATTTCGTGAAACACCATCCGCTTCGTTGGCACTTTCGGCTTGAGTAACTGGTATAAATGCCAAGAAATACTTTCTCCTTCGCGATCTTCGTCTGTTGCCAAAATGAGTTGATCTGAGTCTTTCAACGCTTCTTTTAGCTGAGTAACAATTTTCTTTTTATCTTTGGGAACGACATACAGAGGTTCAAAATGGGCATCTACATTTACCCCAAGCTGTGCCCATTTTTCGTCTTTAACAGCAGCAGGAATTTCACTAGCCGACTGAGGAAGATCCCGTACATGACCCATTGATGCTTCTACCCGATAGCCTGCGGGCAGGTAGTTGCGAATAGTACGAGCTTTGGTAGGAGATTCGACGATGACGAGAGTTGACATGGAAATTACAAAAAAGAATAGCTGCTAGGCTAAATAGTCAATTTGATATCAACAGCAAGATATCAAGCTAGAAACCACACTTAAGGAAAAGAGAATTAGTCTTGATACAACCTGTTTACTTTCCAGGATGCAGAAACTCTCTGACTTAGAACATTAAGCTTAGAGCATAGCTGTTCAAAGGAGATTAATCCTTCAGATGGAAAGGGTAAGGGAAGCAAGAGTGTTAATCGGTTATTTCAATCTTTAACTCATATGTGGCACAATTGACGACAATTGTTTTCAAAATTCCCCTCAAATTTCTGTTGGCTGTACCAAAATTAAATCAAATTCGAGAGCTTTGGGGATGTTGAGCGTGTACCAATTCTTCAAAAGTTTTTACTCTAATCTATGAAACCAGGCGATTTATATTCCCTATAGCAGTTGGGTGATGCGAAGCAAGGGAGAGTAGTAGCCTCAAGAAGGGTAATGGAAAATCCCATTCCTTGTAGTCCTGGAGTAAGCTAAGTAATAATTAATACAACACACTCGACAGAATCAACTCGATTTCGGAGCGAATTTTTGGTGTCAGGAGTAAAGTTTTTATGCTAGCATACATCTAGATGCTGAGAAATTAATCAACGCGATCATGTTTTTGTTTTGATAAATAACTGCAAGCGGCTCGCCCAGATGAAAGTCTCTGCATAATAAGTAAGCAACCCATCCGACAATATGACACAAGAAGAACTTCGCGAAGTATCTTCTGAATATTTTATTTTAACATGAGTTCAACTGCCTACCGATAGAGAACCTGATCGCGGACGGAGTTTGAATTGCGTGGAAATGAAATCAGAAACTGCATTTAGTAAGCTGTAGTAAACGCTCTCAATGGTGCATAATGGCAGGTCGCGTGATGAAAGTTAATAAAGCTAGGCGGTAAGAGGAAAAAATAGTCGTAGCGCTTAAAGCTGGGGAGAATGCAGAAACGGTCGCTATTATTCGGGGCGTTCTTAATAAGACAGAACTAGGAAAACTGTTGTCAGAATTTTAGAATGAAGAAATAGTTGCCAACAAATAATGAGTATAATTAAGTACACAAAGCTGTTTATTTCTGTCGAAATCAAGAAATAGCAGATCGGTTATCTACCGATCTGCTTGTTTGTATTTGGTGTAGAGATGTACTGTTTTAAACGTCTGTTGTGTTCCTTGCATCCCTTGTGGAACGGGCTTAACGCCGCTTTTTCTATAAGATTGAGAAATCGCTAAATATCTGCTCTCGCAACTTCGCTCCTAAGACAATAGAATAAACAAATGTCAGCTAGAATGTCTAATAGCCAAAACCTAAACAAATCATGGACTTTGCTAGTCTTGCATCCCAATTAAATGCGGGAAGAATTTTGCCAGAGGGGATAGTGATTATCACCCTCTTAGGGGTTTTGATTGTTGACTTAATTTTGGGGCGTACATCCTCGCGCTGGATTGGATATTTAGCGATCGCAGGTTTACTTGCTTCCATTGTCACCTTGTACTATCAATGGAATAGTACCAATCCCATCTCCTTTGGCGGTGCTTTCAATAGTGACGACCTCAGTATCGTCTTTCGCGGTATTGTCGCTTTGTCAAGTGCGGTTACTATTTTGATGTCGATTCGTTATATCGAACAAAGTGGTACTGCTTTAGCAGAATTCATCGTTATTTTGCTAACAGCTACTTTGGGAGGGATGTTTTTGTCTGGGGCTAGTGAGTTAGTGATGATTTTCATCTCTCTAGAAACCCTGAGTATCTCTTCTTATTTGCTCACTGGTTATACCAAACGCGACCCCCGCTCGAATGAAGCGGCGCTAAAATACTTATTGATTGGCGCTTCAAGTACGGCAATATTTTTGTATGGGGTGTCGCTACTCTACGGTTTATCAGGTGGACAGACTGAACTGAGTGCGATCGCCAACGGAATTGCCACAGCTGGTGTTGGTCAATCACTAGGTTTGGTCATAGCCCTTGTATTTGTGATTGCTGGGATCGGCTTCAAAATCTCTGCTGCACCTTTCCACCAGTGGGCACCAGACGTTTATGAAGGTGCGCCTACTCCGGTTATTGCCTTTTTATCTGTCGGTTCCAAAGCAGCTGGGTTTGCCCTAGCAATTCGCTTACTGACGACTGCTTTCCCTCTCCTTGCTTATGAGTGGAGGTTTGTCTTCACCGCCCTCGCCGTTCTTAGCATGATTTTGGGTAACGTCGTCGCTCTGACCCAAACCAGTATGAAACGGATGCTAGCATATTCATCTATTGCCCAAGCTGGGTTTGTGATGATAGGTTTAATTGCTGGCTCTGAGGCAGGATATTCCAGTATGATTTTTTATCTACTGATCTATCTGTTTATGAACTTGTGTGGTTTTACCTGTATCATACTGTTTTCTCTACGAACAGGAACTGACCAAATTGCCGAATACTCAGGTTTGTATCAGAAAGACCCTCTCTTAACTCTGGGGTTAAGCATATCCCTGCTTTCTTTGGGTGGTATTCCTCCATTAGCTGGGTTTTTCGGTAAGATTTACTTGTTCTGGGCAGGTTGGCAGGCTGGTCTCTATAGATTAGTTTTACTGGGTTTAATCACTAGTGTCATCTCTATCTATTACTACATTCGCGTAGTTAAGATGATGGTGGTCAAAGAACCCCAAGAAATGTCTGAGGCAGTAAGTCGTTATCCCGAAATCAATTGGAATTTACCTGGATTTAGACCTTTGCAAGTTGGGTTGATAGTAACTCTGATTGCCACTTCCATTGCTGGAATTTTGTCGAATCCTATATTTACAGTGGTTAATAATTCCATTGCCCATACAGCAATTTTGCACCCACCAACGGTTGTTTCTACTCAAGTGAGTGTAGTTGACAAGCAATCCGAGTAAATTAGATTGCTTCCGATACTTCTTTAATAGTTGAGACGCGAGCGCTCGCGTCTCAACTATTTATAAGTTAATTTTATATAAAAAAACCTGATAGGTATCATGACTAAAGGTAATCAAAGACCCCTTGCATTTGTAAACGAATGTAAACTATTATGAGTTCAAGCGAAACAAAAAGTCGCCCAACATACATAACCAACTCAAGCAATTATAAAAACAATGACAGCTACCTTACAACAGCGCAGTAGCGCCAATGTATGGGACAAGTTCTGCGAATGGATCACCAGCACCGAAAACCGCATCTACATCGGTTGGTTCGGCGTATTGATGATTCCCACCCTACTTGCCGCCACCA
>JAQYWN010000282.1 GCA_029379265.1 Rhizonema sp. NSF051 | reverse complement strand
TATTATATCATGTTGGATTAAACACTTATTATCTAAACCCTCTCCCCATCCTGACAGGCACCCTTAATTAGCTATAGTGATTTTTTTCTCTTAAAAACTTAGTCGTTGCTGTGTATTTTTTTCCTAAGCCATGATCAGAAGGGGCTGTTTGCTTGTATAACGCACCTCTGTTCATGGGTAACCGTTCACACTACCCTCTGCCCCTTAACGAGAAATTAATGGTTCCGGCAATTTTACGTTATGAAGTAAAGAATTATACTCAATACGACTGAGATCTTTCTTTTTAAGGACAATGGGATTTCTTATATCTGAGATTATATAAGGCTGGGTGTTCTTTGATTGATCTGTGGGTTAACGATGCCGTTTTTTCATATTTCCATTGTTTGACTCAGGACAAATTTAGCTACCTTATGTTAATTGCAAATTACGGAAAGCTTTCCAAAAAATCATGTGTTAAAAATCATTAAATAGAAAGTAGAGACTTAATGAAGCAAACACGGTGATCAATCCAACGACGCGGCTACTTACAGTTTGAAAACCCCATTTAATGAACAAGTTTATGACTTACGCACTATACAAGCTAATTATCAGGCGCATTGCGGCATTCTGTCATTTGAGTATGTTGTTGAAAAGTGAATCTGCGTTCTCCTCGTCACCCGCTCGATTTTAGGAATGATAATTTCGGAGAAAACTTGTTTTAACGTAGGGTAAGTGTGCGGATAATAACGATGAGAACAATTTTGAAAAGTCGTATGTTAGCGATAGAAAGGTAATTAGTAAAAAAGGGATTCCAAAAATCAAAACTAGTTAGAGTTTGTCTGCTCTTATTTTAAAACTTTTTCATTGTTTCCTGATTTTATCCTGGACAGCGCTAATGTAGTTTAATCAGCAACTTGCTGAAATTGTACTTAAAGTTGTACTATAAATTAATAGTGAAAAGAAAAATTGTATTACGTATATCTACTCCCAAAAGGAAGTTTAAATGAACCTTGATGAAGTGCTGGAGGCTATAGAACAAATTCTGCCAGATAAGCAATTTAGTTGTGTAGAGCGGTTGGTATTTCGTCAATCTTGGCTGGGAATGAGTTACAACGAGATGGCGGAGGGATCGGGTTACGGTAGCAACTACATTAAGGAAATTGGTTCTCAGTTGTGGCAAGATCTTTCTGAAGTCTTGGGAAAGAGGGTAACAAAAAAAAATCTGCATCTCGTCTTGGGTAAATCCCAGTATAATAAGGAACTCATGGAGTTGAATTCCCAGATGGAGTATCCAGAAGACTCAGAAGTAGATGGAGATATTGCAGATTTAGTCGCCGGACGTGAGATAGAGTTTCCTGGTAGTCCTATGTCAATAAATTCTCCTCTTTACATCAATCGTCCACCGCTAGAAAAACTTGTGTATGACGAAATTATGCAACCAGGATGCTTTATCCGTATCAAAGCACCCAAGAAAATGGGAAAAAGTTCGCTGCTCAACCGGATCATTGCTGGTGCCGAGCAGCAGGGTTATGAAGCTGTCAAGGTGGATTTTCAGGAAGCAGATGAATCTGTTTTTGCCTCGATAGATACAACTCTACGTTGGTTGTGCGCCAATGTAAGCAGGCAATTGAACTTGCTCCCCAGACTTGATGATTACTGGGATGAAGATATGGGGAGTAAGGTGAGCTGCAAAATTTATTTCCAGGCTTATGTACTTGAGCAGATCGAGAAACCTTTTGTCTTGGCTTTTAATGAAATCAATCGGGTTTTTGAACATCCAAGTATTGCCCGAGATCTGTTGCCAATGCTGAGATTTTGGCACGAACAGGCAAAGCAGGAGCAGACTTGGCAGAAACTGCGATTAGTCATGGTTCACTCCACAGAAATTTATATCCAGCTTCATCTCAATCAATCTCCGTTCAATATCGGACTAGCAATTTGTTTACCGCCGTTTAGCCCACAGCAGGTACAGGATTTGGCAGTAGCTTATGGATTGGATTGGGCTAGAGGATCTCAAGGAGCGCAACATCTTGCACTGTTACAAACAATGGTAGGAGGACATCCCTATTTAGTGAGTCTTGCTCTTTATCATTTGTGTCGGGAGTGGATGTCGCTGACAGAAATATTACAAGCGGCTCCTACACCATCAGGGATTTACAGTCAACATTTACGAGAAAACTTGACCCTAATTCAAAGTGAACCACAATTAGTATCAGTACTGCAACAGGTTTTGAGCGCCAATCAGAGTGTACCAATAAATGCGATCGCTGCTTACAAACTAGAAAGCTTGGGACTGATCCGGCTTGATGGCAATCAAGCTTCACCAAGCTGTGAGTTGTATCGTCTCTATTTTCAACAACAACTGGGTTTGGAAAATCGAGTTAATGCTTAACTCTTTAGTACGAAGTGAAACATGGAGATAGCTGCTAAAAAATATACTGGCTTACTTACTTTATGAGCCAGTCCTTGGGAAGCTTTAATCAGGGGGTAGATGATGAAGCCAATTGCCAATCCCTCTGCAATTGAGTAAGTCAGGGGCATGGTTAGAATAACTAGGAATGCGGCAATTGCTTCTGCTGGATCGTTCCAATTAATCTTTTGCACGCTACTCATCATCAAAAAACCCACCATAATCAATGCAGGCGCTGTAGCGAAAGTAGGCACTGCTGCAAATAAGGGAGTAAATAACACAGAAAGCAGAAATAGGGCTGCTATCACAATAGACGTAAAGCCACTCCGTCCCCCCGCAGATATGCCTGAGGCAGACTCGATATACGTTGCGCTCGGGGAAGTGCCCAGAATTGCCCCAAAGGTTATGCCCATAGCACTCGCTAACAAAGATTTGCTAGCGCCAGGCAGTTCACCATTTTCATCAATGTAACCTGCCTGTTGTCCTAAACCCGTCAGTGCGCCAATGGTATCAAAGGAAGTTACAAATAAGAAAGTAAATGTGACCGACACAAAGTTCCAGATTTGCTTGGGTGTCAGGTAACTCAAGCCTGTGAATGCCTCACCCAGCAGGCTTTGTGGCCATTCAGGTAGGGCGATAATTTTTTCAGGTGCGGGAGCAATGCCTAGCATCCAACCTAACAGCGCTGTAGCCAAAATACCCCATAACATCGCTCCTTTGATCCGGCGTGCTACCAAAGTAGCAGTCAGCAATAAACCAAAAACTGAGAGTAAGGTAGCTGGTTGCTTGAAGGAGCCTATAGTTGTTAAGGTTTCTTTACTAGCAACAATGATCCCTGCTCCTAGTGTCGGAGCCTCAGGAACACCAGAAAGACCAATGTAGGCGATGAACAAACCAATACCTGCCACAGTAGCATGTTTGAGGGAAGCTGGAATCGCTTTGATAATTTGGATATGGATATTGGATAGAATCAAGGAAGTGAAAATTAAACTTTCAATCAAGACAGATGTCAGCGCCAACCGCCAGTTCATCTGTAACCCCAACACAACTGAGAAAGCAAAAAAAGCGTTTAGACCCATTGCGGGAGCCAGAGCAAAGGGATAATTAGACAATAGTCCCATGAGGGCGGTGGCGATCGCACAGGTGATGGCAGTGGTGAAAAGAAGCTGATTGAACAAATCACCAGGCTGCTGGAGAAATATGGCATTTGATAATATTCTGGGATTCACGACCAAAATGTAACCCATAGTCATAAACGTCGTGACACCAGCGAGAATCTCCGTTCTGTAAGTAGTGCCTAATTGTTCAAACCTGAAAAATTGAGCAAGTGAAGTTGTCGATCTAAATTTAGGCGTAAATAATTTCATCAACTTATTGGTAAGACTCGATTCAATATTATTAGGACTTACAGATGGATTATGATTAGCTCCCAATCAACAGAAAAGCCCCTAGTTTGAACTGGGGCTTCTCTCTGTTGGACTTAACATGTGACAATATTTACAGTCACAGGCATCCTCACCCTATACTTGGCTTCCAGTTGCTGTTAATGTTGCGTTTACAGCCTGAAAACCACCCTCTACTCCACCAGAAACTTGCTTGCCGTATCCCGCAGTGTTGTCAACTGTAGTGAATATTAAGTCAAGAGCACCTGTTGTAGGTCTACCTCCGTTGCCTATAGCATTATTAGCTGAAGTAACACCACCTACCGCAGTGTCAACAATACCGCCTCCTGTCACTGCTATTAAATCTGCATCATCCAGTTCACCTTCCCATTCCATCGCAGTTGTGTTTTGTACTTTTAGCTGACTCATTTTAATGTTCCTTGGTTGTTTAGTTCTGACAATTAAGTTTTTAGCGTACTTACGTATTATTCTCTCTCTATCTTAGGTAAGACTATTGAGGAATATTGGGGAATACCATACTTTTCTTACTTTTCTTACCTAGGACTTACGCATTTATCTATTCAAGAAAGGTTTGCCAAAAATTCAGAAAAACTGTACTTTATTTAAGAGTAGGATTAAATTTCTTTAACAGATTTTCTGTCAATGTACTTGTTTAAATGAGTAGTTATCGATACCAAGTTGGTGGTTCGCTTTCCAGTGATGCACCCAGTTATGTAGAACGACTTGCAGATGTAGAACTGTACGAAGCACTGATGCAGGGAGAGTTTTGCTATGTCCTCAACTGTCGGCAAATGGGTAAATCCTCTCTCATAGTCAGAACAAAGCATCGCTTACAGCAAGAAGGCTTTCTATGTACCACTATCGATATGACGAATATTGGTAATGAAAGTATTACCCAAACTCAGTGGTATAAGGGAGTCATAAGTGAACTGTGGATGGGTTTCAAACTGTTGGAAAAAGTCAACTTAAAAGCTTGGTGGCGACAACAGGAGGATACTTCTTTAGTTCACAAACTGAGTCAGTTTATTTTAGAATTACTGCAAGTTCATTTCCCCGAAGAAAGACTATTTATCTTTTTTGATGAAATTGATAGTATTCTCAACCTTGATTTTCCTATAGACGATTTTTTTGCATTACTGCGATTTTGCTACAATCAACGAGCAATTAATCCAGAGTATCACAGCATTACTTTTGCAATTTTTGGGGTGGCAACACCATCTGATTTAATTCAAAATAAAAAACACACTCCGTTTAATATCGGTAAATCCATTGAAATACAAGGTTTTAACTTAAATCAAATCCAGCCATTAGCTGAAGGATTAGATGTTAGAGAAGATCATGCCATACTCATGCTCAAAGAAATCTTAGCTTGGACGGGAGGACAACCTTTTCTCACGCAAAAACTCTGTCAGTTGGTGAAGAATGGGGAATTGGGAATTGAGAAAGAGGAAGAATCGGACTCAATGGCGATCGCTAATTTGGTGAGATCGCGCATCATCGACAAGTGGGAATTTCAGGACGAGCCGGAGCATTTGCGGACGATTCGCGATCGCCTCTTGTGCAATGAGCAAATGGCAGGGCGCTTACTCGGAATTTATCAGCAAATTATAACTCTTGAGGACGTGCCAATTGATGATAGTAGAGAACACCTAGAACTACTTTTGTCAGGTTTAGTTGTTAATGAACAAGGATACTTAAAATTAAGAAACCAGATTTATCAAGCAATCTTCAACTCAGAATGGGTTGCTTTTCAATTGGAGAATTTGCGTCCCTATGCACAGCAGTTCAAAGCTTGGATTGCCTCAGATCAGCAAGATAAGTCCCAGCTTTTAGTAGGAGTATCATTGCAAGAGGCAAGAGCTTGGTCAGAAAAAAAAAAGTTGAGTAATTTAGATTACCAATTTATAGCTGCCAGTCAGGAACTAGCCAAACAAGAAATTGAGAGAGTTTTAACCGCAGAAAAATATGCTCGACAAATTGAGAGAGTTTTAACCGCAGAAAAATATGCCCAAGAAATTGAGAGCGTTGTAGCTACAGAAAGATATGCTCGACAAATTGAACGAGAAAAAGCGCAATTTGCCCTCACTGCAGCAAAGCTGGCTAATCAAATTTTGGTAGATGCACGGAAAATCGCTAAACGAAATGCCCAAAGACTCCGTTTGGGTAAAGCTTGTATTGTCAGCATTGCTTTTGGAGTTGCCAGTTTAGTGATACTGTTACGTTTTATCGGTCTGCTACAGGGGATGGAGTGGACGATGTTAGATAACTTTTTTCAGGCACGTCCAATAGCAGAAATTGATCCTCGCATTGCCATTATTACAATAGATGAGTCTGACATCAAGCAAATTGGTCAGTATCCTCTAACAGATCGTGTGTTGGTTCAAGCAATTCAAACCTTAAAAAACTATAAGCCTAGAGCAATTGGGCTGGATTTGTATCGCGATTTGCCTGTAGAACCAGGTTATCAGGAATTAGTGGAACTGTTTCAAACGACTCCAAATCTGATTGGCATAGAGAAGATTGTCGGTAGCCAAATTGCTCCGCCGCCAGTTTTAAAAAAATTCGGTCAAGTTGCTCTTGCCGATCAAGTTTTGGATCAAGATGGCATACTGCGTCGCGCCTTACTTTCTGTACAAGTTCCCAACTCTAAATTGCGCCTCAATCTGGGCTTACAACTAGCCCTACGCTACCTAGCAGATCTTGGTATTACTCCTAAACACCTACCTCATCATCCCTATCAAATACAGCTTGGTAAAGCGGAACTTGTTCCCTTTCATGCTTCCGACGGCGGCTATGTCCGGGCTGATACAGGTGGCTATCAAATTTTGCTCAACTTTCACGGCAATCAAGAACAGTTTCAAACCTTCTCGCTGGCAGATTTATTAGCAAATAAAATACCACAGGAGTTGGTAGTTAATCGTGTTGTCCTCATTGGCTTGACGGCTCCCAGTCTCAATGAATTATTTCAAACGCCTTACAGTGGTTACAATGGTCAACTCAAACAAATGGCAGGAGTCACAATCCACGCCAATATCACCAGCCAAATTTTGACTACGGCTTTAGAGGGAAGAGGTATAATACAGGTTTGGTCAAAGCCTGTAGAGTGGATCTGGATTTCGTTTTGGTCAGTGGTGGGAGCCACATTAAGTTGGCTGTTTAGATCGCTCAAAGCAAGAGTCGTTTTTGTAACTATAGCAGGCGGAGCATTAACGGTAATTGCTTACCTTGCCTTCTTACAAAATTGGTGGATTCCTGTCGTTCCTCCAGCGATCGCTCTTGTAGTTGCTGCTATTACCCTACCAATATTCACTATTAAGCACTCAGAGAAAATTCAACTCACTCAGACTGTGGAGTTATTAATTGCCACGACTAAAGAGCAACCTACAGCCGGAAAAATTGCGATTGAATATCTCAAGCAAGCAGAAACCAAAGAAAATCATGCATTGATTGAGCGGATATTGGAGGATAAGACAGGAGATACGAGTTAGGAGTTGTAGCGATCCGAGTTATTTTGGAGGTACAGAAGCGATCGCTCCTAACCCCACGGATTCTAATAAATCTCGCCAGAGGCTAGTCAGTTTAACATTGTCGGGGTGTTCTCGCCTTGCTTGTGCCAATACCTTTAGTACGTCATACCAATATCCCGATTCCCCATACCACATTGCCTGCTCAATCACAGATTTCTGCCTCAGTTCCCTATCCAACTGCGGTGTTCGCGTCACCCGTTGCACCCAACCTCGTAACATGGGATCGTCGGGTTGTACGCTTTGTCCACAAACAATGACTAAAGACCATTGGTAATTCTTGCCTACTACTAAAGCTTGCTTTTCTACAGGTAAAGAAAAATCTACAATTCCACTGTTAGTAGTAATGGGTAAGACTGCTCTTTGGTAAAACTTTCCTGTTTCATCTTGGAACGCCAACACAACTTGCTTTGCTGACGTTTTAGGTAAGTTAACAAAAATAGATGGACGCTCCTCCAATGTCAACCCATAATTGCGCTTTGGCATTAAAGCTCGAATCTGTTGTTCATTTTGAGAACACTTCTGTCCATCACGAGAACCCGCTCCAGTGCTATCTTTTGGTCCCCCATTACCAGGTGGATTAAAATCCTCTTTAAAGATGATTCTTTGTGATGTGTAACTTCTGATTTTTGATTCTGACTGAGCTTGAGCTGGCAATCCAGGAATTAGTAAAATTTCTAAGAATAAGCTGATAGTTAAAAATGCTAACAGGTAATTTTTGATGTTCATGGTCTTTTCCTTGGTAGTGGTTATGTGGTAGATTAATAAGCATTAAAGAGTACCTCTCGTAGCTAATAGCTTGAAAGCGTCTTTAAACTAATCCCACTCTTGCAAGCAGTGGAATGAGTGCGTATTTGCATATATTGAGATTCTGTATGATATTCCCTATGATTTTAATCTCTGTTTACCACGTAGCATTTTTTGGTTTTTAGAGAAGGAATAAATAGTGTTAAGTATATCGGCTCAATGCCTAATACCAATTTTATACAAAGACGCGCCTTATTAAGACTTGAACTGTAATCCTCCCAAAGCATTGAGAGAATAAAGTTAGCCTAAATGGTAAATGTGTGCAGCTTCATCAAGAAACTGTATTACTTATGATTTCATTAATGAAACTCACCCTGATAACAATTGATGAGAGATGTTCTTCGCAGAACAACATCTCTCATCAGGCAGGACGAAGGAATTACATAAACAGTTGCCATTTTGTCAAATTTTTTTTGAATTTATATTAGCTTAGCCAATGTATCCTACTTTTCCTACTTTTCCTACTTTTCCTACTTTTATCGTCTTCAACTCTATTTTCTAATACAGCACATTGCAAGTAAATGAAGTACAACACTGAGAGCTAAAAGCCAGACTTATCAGCCTTTTTTACTTCTGACTCCTGACTCCTGACGGATGTATTCTGCTGTATCATGTCCGGTAGCATATCGAAGAACCCCTCCCCGCTTTTCGGTGTGCTTTCTCTCCCCTCCCCGCGAGCGGTGAGTCCAGCGCTGCAGGAGGGTTAGCCCGACCTAGGCGACTGGCGATCTTCGTAGCGGTAGCGATCTTCGCAGCGGTAGCGTTAGCGTAGCGGTAGCGAGGAACGAGCGTCGGAACGAGCGTCACCCGAAGGGGGAGGGGTTGGGGAGCCAGCACGCATGAGGCGCTTTCCCGCCGTAGGCGACTGGCGTGGT
>JAQYWN010000281.1 GCA_029379265.1 Rhizonema sp. NSF051 | reverse complement strand
GAAAATAACTAGGTAATGGTGGGTTATTGGTAATTGATAGTGGGAGACAAGAGATTGGAGTCAGCAGTGATTATTCCCTGCTTTTCCTCTCTCCCCATTCCAAGACGAACTAGCTCCTAGTTATATAGGTTGTGTGTAGCGATGTAATTCCTTACAGATTCTGGGACTAGATAGCGAATTGATTTGCCTTCACCGGATAAGTTACGAATTAGACTTGACGAAACTCCAACTAATGGTATATGCAATAAGTACCAGCGTATGCTTATAGATTCTAGTTTCAGTTGTTGTTCAACTTTCTGGCAAACGAACTCACTTTCAGCTATATTCTCACCACTTGGGAATCGAGGTGCAATTAACCAATCACACATTTTTGCTAATTCGTGTCGGCGATACCAATAGGGAAGGGTTTTGAATGTGTCTAAACCAACAATCCAGTACCAATGGATGTTTGGCGAAAAAGCAGACAAGTCGAGCAAGGTATTGATAGCATAGGAGGTTCCACTGCGATTTCTCTCAATTAGTGATACGACAAACTCACTATTGCCTGCGATCGCTTGTTGCACCATTTCAATACGGTGTTCAAATAAAGCAGCTTGTTTATGAGGAGGATTGTATGATGGTACCCAAATTATTTGTTCTAGAGGGACTTGACGCAAAGCTGTCTCGGCTACGAGTAGATGTCCCCAATGAACTGGATCGAATGTGCCACCAAATATTCCAAATTGACGCATTCACTCACAACTGAAGTTTATTTACTTTCAAAACTTTCGCCACCAATAATGTACCATGATAGCCAACTCTAGCAAATCAGCCAAGAATATGTCTTTGCAATTACAGTTATTTATTTCCAGATTCTACAGAAACTTTATGAATAATCATAATATCTGTATTAGGGATAAAAATCTCCAGCGAAGGTAAAATTATTTTGAATAAGCAAAACAAGCAAAGGAAAAATTAACTCATTAAGTATATAGATGATACAGCAGCAGTATCGGGAAAAATAAAATACCTGTTATGATACGCGTGTCATTTGCAATGATTGTGTGGTGTGGTGTAAGAGGAGTAATAAATGAAAAATACTGTAGACTTTAGCGGAAAGCCATTCCATTTTATTGGAATTGGTGGTATAGGTATGTCTGCTTTAGCATACGTACTGGCGAAGCGCAATTTGCCTATATCAGGTTCGGATCTGCGACCGAATCAAATAACCAAACGGCTGGAATCTATAGGAGTTCATGTTTTTGATAGACAAGAAGCAAGAAATCTTGAATTCTTTCATTCTGATGCTCAAGTCCATGAAAAAACATTAAACACCCAAGAAGAATTACCTGCTGTTATTAAGGGAACTTTACCCCAAGTCATTTGTTCAACAGCAATAAATAAAAATAATTTGGAGTACAAAGCGGCGGTAGAATTGGGATGTCAAATTTTTCACCGTTCTGATGTACTATCCGCTTTAATTGCTGAGTATTACAGTATAGCTGTGGCAGGAACACATGGGAAAACGACAACGAGTAGCATGATTGGTTATATGCTACTAAAAGCAGATCAAGACCCAACAATTATAGTCGGAGGAGAAGTTAATGCTTGGTCTGGTAATGCCCGACAAGGAGAAAGTCGATATTTAGTGGCAGAGGCAGATGAATCAGATGGTTCTTTGATCAAACACGCCCCCGAAATTGGGATTATCACTAATGTAGAACTAGATCATCCCGACCACTACGGCACATTAGAAGAAGTGATTAATACCTTCCAAACATTTGCCCAAAACTGTAAAACTTTGATAGGTAGCATCGACTGTACTACGGTACGCGATCGCCTCAAACCAACAATCAGCTATAGTTTGTACCCTGATACTGGAGCTGACTACACCGTCACAAATATTGACAATCGTGCTGATGGAACCACGGCTCTTGTATGGGAAAGAGATCAAGTCTTAGGTTTGTTAAAGTTACAGCTGCTGGGAAGGCACAATCTTAGCAATGCCTTAGCAGCAGTGGCTGTCGGTCGGATATTGGGCTTAGAATTTGGAGAAATTGCCAAGGGACTTGCCACTTTTGAAGGTGCAAGACGCCGCTTTGAGTTTCGGGGTGAAGTCAATGGTATCACTTTCATTGATGACTACGCCCATCACCCCAGCGAGATTCGTGCGACTCTTGCTGCTGCAAGACTACAAACAAAGCCGGGGCAAAGAGTCGTGGCGATTTTTCAACCCCATCGCTACAGTCGTACACTAACTTTTTTAGAGGAGTTTTCTCAGTCTTTTGGTAATGCCGATGTCGTTGTCCTCACTGATATATATAGTGCAGGTGAAGCAGATTTAGGGATAGTCAGTGGAGAAAAATTGACGAGTGAAGTTGCCAAGCATCACTCTCATGTAACTTATCAACCAACTTTAGCCTCAGTGTGCGAATTTTTGCGGCAAACGCTGCGTCCTGGTGACTTAGCACTATTTTTAGGAGCTGGGAACTTGAACATGGTCATTCCAGAAGTGATCGTCACACTAAGCGAGCTGAGTGCAGCTGCATCTGCGAGAGTTTAGGTAGTTCTAGCAGAGAGCCTCCTCGTCTGTCTAGCAGTAGTTTCATGACTTCGCACTAATACCGTATTTTGACGGTAGATAAACTTCCTTATTCAACTCATTCAAATAAATATGACAACTTATCAGGCATCGGCAAATGTCTGCACACTTTCAGGCTTGACTAACGATAGACAAGTAGCATCTGACTCTGGAGAAAGCCAAAAAATTTATTTACCTGGAACTGATTGCGTTATTAAGTCTCAGGTTTCTTTAGCTGGCTATACTTCCTATAGAGTGGGTGGTCCGGCTCAATGGTGTACGGCTCCTCGAAACATAGAAAGTTTACAAGCAAGTATTAAGTATGCTCAAACACATGAGTTAGCAGTAACAATACTGGGTGCTGGTTCTAACTTATTGGTGAGCGATCGCGGTATACCCGGTTTAGTGATTGTCACTCGTCATTTCCGTCATACTTACTTTGACTTGGAAACAGGTCTATTAACTGTCGCAGCAGGAGAACCAATTCCTGCATTAGCATGGGAAGCAGCAAACCAAGGGTGTCAAGGATTGGAATGGGCTGTTGGTATCCCTGGAACTGTCGGGGGTGCTGTAGTAATGAATGCAGGGGCACATAATAGCTGTATCGCAGATATCTTAGTCAGCGCCCAGATACTTTCAGCGAATGGAAATATCGAAACTCTCAATCGCGAACAGTTGGGTTACAGTTACCGCACTTCTTTACTGCAAAGAAGCGATCGCATCGTCACCCAAGCAACTTTCCAACTCCAGCCAGGTGCAGATCCCGCAAAAGTCTTGGCAATAACAAAGCAACACAAAGAGCATCGACTGACTACCCAACCTTACCACTTACCTAGCTGTGGCAGTGTATTTCGCAATCCTAAACCTTACACTGCTGGCTGGTTAATAGAACAAACAGGTCTAAAAGGCTACAAAATTGGCAAAGCGCAAGTCGCACAGCGCCATGCTAATTTTATTGTCAATTGTGGTGGCGCTTGTGCTGGTGATATTTTCAAGTTAATTTATCACATCCAAAACCAAGTGCAAGAACATTGGTCAATTAGGTTAGAACCAGAAGTCAAAATGATCGGAGAGTTTCAAGCTGCGGGTTGAAATTTTTACCGAAAATCATAGAGCTCAAGCCCCTGGCTTTAGACATGGGGTAAGCTCGTGCGGGAATTCCCAACCCCGTTAAAAATCTAACTTTTGTGGTACAATTAAATAAAACAGGTAGTTGTTTAGACCCTGCCCTCGGACGCTCGGGAAAGTTATGCCGTCGCTCGGGTACGCGCGCCAGCTTAGCTAACGGAAGATATCGATCCTTAATGGGTGGAGTACCTTCACCCGTCTACGGGAGTTATCACCACGTGTGAAAAATTCCGACAGTCGGATATATGAGAGATACGGCTGAACATCTTGTAGAATCCCCTTACATTTAGGCATGGGGAGTGTCAATAATAGAGAACGCTGTACTTAGTTATTAGAACTAAAAAATTACGAAATCAAAAACATTTATCCTGTTGTAGGTAAACCAAAACAGGATAAATATTTTTGTATGTGTATTCAAACCCAATAGCTGGGTGTACTTTAGCGGCTAAACTTCATCAGTCTTGAGTAGAAAATTTGTTAGTATTTTGCATCAAATTAAAGACTACTGCCAACAAGAGTGTAAGATTAACTATTTTCTTTTTGACTTTCAAGGCACGGTAGTTGCTACCTAGCGGCTAACCTCAACGCTCCTTGCATTCGGTGCGGCAAACTCGCCTCATGTAAGCAGGCTCCCTCCGGGTGACGCTCCTGCGTCGAAGATCGCTCTTGCTAACACCAGTCGCCGGGGCGCGGGAAAAAGCCTCATGCGCGCTGGATTCACCGCAACGCACTGCCGTATCTTGGCTCAAGAGGGGTTCGGGAGTAAGCTTGGAAAAGAAAATCTTCAATCTAGACTACTTTTTGACTCAGCACTCTTCAAGACTGCGAAGGGATGTCAACAAACCTTCACAAGCATCAACCAGTAGATCGATGACTTGATTAAATCCCTCTGAACCACCATAGTAAGGATCTGGAACTTCCTTGAGAGTGTGTTTGGAGCAAAATTCACACATCAATCGCACTTTTTTTTTATATTGTCCGGTGGGGTCAAGAAGGAGAATATCTTGGTAATTGTCTTGATCCATAGCTAAAATCAAATCAAAGTCTTGAAAGTCAGACTTTTGAAACTGACGGGCACGACCATGCAATTTGATTCCCAGCTTTTTAGCAGCTGTGGCACTCATACGTCGATCAGGTGAGCTACCTATGTGATAACTAGATGTCCCTGCAGAGTCGCAGACAATGCTCTTGGCGAACCTATCGCTCAATGCCTGCTCGATTAAATGTTCCATGATGTTTTCTGCTGCTGGAGAACGGCAGATGTTCCCCAGACAAACAAACAGCAGCTTGTAAGTCATAAAAATCCTTTGTCCTTTGTCTTTTGTCCTTAGTATGAGACTAATGACAAATGACAAATGACTGTTGAATACTAACTACATTCCTGGAAGTTCTAGCCCACTGGTTAATTCTTCCATGCGTTCCCGCATGGTTGCTGTGGACTTATTGTAAGCGTCTTTCATTGCTGCTGTCAGAAGATCGGAAAGTACTTCTGCTCCTTCATTCAGCGCATTAGGAGAAATTTCCACTCGCTTGGGTTCTTGGTTACCACTGACAATCACCTTGATCAAACCACCACCTGATTCCCCGAGAATCTCCATTTGCTCCAGTTCTTCTTGGAGTCGCTTTGCTCCTTCTTGAACTTGCTGTGCTTTTTTAAATGCCTCAGCCAGTTCTTTCATTTTTCCCAAACCAAAGCCAAATCCCTGTCCTTTTCCTGTCATAATTAGTAATCCGTGTGCCTTGAATAACAAACCAAATTCAATTATAGATGCGGTGAGTAATTTACCTATTTTTTGCTTGTACGTAATTCTCATGCAAGCTGTCAGCAATCAGCAGCGTTAAATTTTCTCCCCCATTCCCGGCTCCTGACTCCCTTTTTTAAATAAAGATGTGACAAATACATTATATAAAAATTAAAAGTATGTTAAAGTTTGTTAATACGTCTAAATTTAAGATTTACTTAATAAAAAAAACTTTAGGGAGTTGTTAGCTATATTCCTGTCATATTATGAAACATAAGAGCGTTATTTTTTCTGCTCTACGATGGTGCTCATGGAAGCAAATTTCTTAGTAACACATGCTAGGGGTGTATTGTTCATGCCCTTGACGATCCTTGTGGTTGATGATGACCTAGGTACTCGTCTGTCAATCAGCGATTATCTTGATCTGTCTGGCTACTCAGTGATCGTGGCTAATGACGGTCAAGAGGCTTTGGCAATGGTGGAGGAGTACCATACCGATTTAATTGTTACCGATATTGTCATGCCACAAATAAACGGTTATGAATTGGTGCGCCGAGTACGTCAAAAACCAGCGTTCCGCTTGTTACCTGTCATTTTGTTAACGGCACGAACAAAGACTCAAGAAAGAATTTTGGGCTACCAGTCAGGGTGCGATTTGTACTTACCTAAGCCCTTTGAATTAGAAGAGTTAGCCGCAGCAATTCGCAATCTCTTGGAGCGTTCGCAAATCATTCAATCTGAGTACCGTTTTTTTCAACAAGAGAACGCAGTAACTAATGATTCCACGACAAAAGCAGTGGAAGCCCATAGTGGGTTCAACCATGTTCAGAAATCGAATATTTTCTCAGAACTGACTCCTAGAGAACAGGAAGTCCTAGAACTTTTGACTCATGGTCTTTCTAATGCCGAAATCGGTCAAAAATTGCACCTCAGTCCTCGGACAGTGGAAAAGTACGTTAGCAGTTTACTAAGAAAAACAGCCACCAGCAACCGAGCAGAATTGGTGCGTTTTGCGATTAAGCATGGTTTAGTGGAATAGTAATTAGCAATTAGCTCTGAAAATAACTTTGTAACCTTTTACACTCAATATATAGGTGAGGAGATATCACTATGCACTGGGGGAGTGCAAATGTGGTGAGCATGTGTTCTGTGTAAGCAGCATATTAGGACTGAAAAATATGCGCGAATCACAGCGAGTGCGCGGACGGAGAGTGAAAGAGTGGAAAGTATACGCTCTTCTCCTCTCCGTTCTTAAGCGGAATCATTATCAAAAAACAACAGGCGATGATATAATACCGTTTGCTTCCAGTACTGCAGCCACTTGTAAAATCAGGGCTTCATTGTATGGCGCTGCGATTAACTGCACACCTAACGGTAAAGCATTTGGGCGTTGGATTGGCACTGATAACACAGGCAAGCCGATGAAAGATAATGGTTGAGTAAATATTCCTAAATGAGGACGGACGAGAATTTCCTCTCCATCTAAAATCATGGTCTGTTGACCGATAAGTGGTGCTGAAATAGGTGTAGTTGGGGCAAGAATGACATCCACTTTTTGAAAGACTTCTTGAACGCGATCACGAAACCATTTTCTAAACCGCTGTGCTTGGATATACCAACTACTAGGAATTAACGCACCAGCAAGAAAGCGATCGCGTGTTGCTGGATCAAAATCTTGGGGAAGCGATCGCAAATTATCCAAATGTAAATTTGCTCCCTCACAAGCTGTAATCACAAACGCTGCCGCACGAGCGCGATGAACTTCAGGTATTGTAATGTACTCAGTAACATTCATTGCATCAGCAACCTTTTGAACTGCAGCCAATGCTTCGTGATTTGCTCCTTTCACAAAATAATCGCCAGCAATGGCAATTCGTAAATTTGCCACATCTTGTACAGAAACGACGCCAGTTGCTTCCAGTCGGGGGACTCGGATGCCAGATTCCTGCGGAGGGAAACCCGACTGTAGAACTGGCTCCCCAACGCACTGGCTCAAAAAACGTGTTTCTACAGGAGGGCGCTTTGTACAAACAGGATCAAGAGCGTCTTCCCCTTGAAGCACATCAAACACCGTAGCAATATCTCTTACCGAACGGGCGAAGGGCCCAATATGGTCAAAACTGCTAGAAAATAAAGTGACTCCAGTACGGGATAACCGCCCATATGTTGGCTTAAAGCCAAAAACACCACACAAAGCCGCCGGAACCCGAATTGAACCATTCGTATCAGAACCGAGTGTCAAGGGAACTAGCCCACTACTCACTGCCGCCGCTGAACCACCAGATGAACCACCAGCGACGCGCTTTAAATCGTAAGGATTATGGGTTGCACCGTAATGAAAGTTCTCTGTCACAAATCCATAGGCATACTCATCCATATTTAAAGTGCCTACAAGTATCGCACCCGCTTTTTTTAGCTTCGCCACGGCTGTGGCATCTTGAGTTGCTGGAGGATTTTTGACGTTAATTTTTGCACCTGCAAGCGTTGTGACTCCGGCAACATCAAAAAGATTTTTCACAGCAAAAGGCACTCCAGCGAGGGAACCGGGATTTTTACCTCGGGCAACTTCTCTGTCAATTCGTTCTGCGTCCATTAAAGCTGTTTCAGCAGTCACAGCTGTAAAACAATTCAGTTGATGATCACGTGCTTCAATCCGTTTTAAAACAGCTTTGACAACATCCACAGCGCTCATCCCTTCTCGCACGGCTGTGGCAATTGATACAACGTCTGCGGAGTCTAAATTCATGGTTCAAATACAGGGGAAGCTTCGATATGTTCTGGCAGAGGGAACTCATTGACAAGTTGAGCGATCGCTTTTATTGTCTCAAAATTTGCCATAACTCCATCGCGATCCTCATCCCTCAATTGCAAATCCAACAATAAAGCCATCATATCCACATAATTACCCATATCAAATTTCTTACTCATAAGCTGTTGTCTACTTAAAAGTTAAAGATGTAGAGTGAACTACCAATCAAAGTATGGAAACACCACCCTCTGTAAGGCAATACGGTTCATTTCCAAAGTTAGTAACCAAATGGTAAATCCTACAGGCAAAGCATACCACTGAAAGTCAATTCCTGCTTGTGCGGCTGTGGCGATACGGATGGCAGCCGTTGCAACGCATCGCACCTACATCTAAAAATCCACCAATACTCGTTTTTGTTTCCCAGAGTAATTTTCAGAAATTTCTTCATGATTTTTCACTGACTTGTTTCGCCAGAGTTCGGATCGTTTTTTCTTGCCTTGATAGGTGTTCTAACTGAGTAGCGATCTCCTTATTGTCTTTCTGTTCTACTGCAATTGACATCTGACTGATTGTTTTTTGGAGTTGCTGTAGCGATTCTAAAATTTTTTGCTCCTGTGCTTCTGGTGACTTCGATAACTTATCAGTTTCTTCTTGTAATTTCTCCCGACTTTTTTTCAGAGTTTCTTTAGCATAGGCTGTAGGTACAGTACCTCTTATGGATGCTTCACCTACCATATGTGCTGTTGCTGCCCATGAAGAAACTATTTTTAGTTCTTTTGACAGATCCTCATTTGGATTGCTACTGCAAGAAATGTTTAATAATGTTAGTAAT
>JAQYWN010000280.1:7124-9124 GCA_029379265.1 Rhizonema sp. NSF051 | reverse complement strand
AGATTTTCACAACTCAAATAGGATTGCTATAGTTGATAGTTAATAGTTAATAGTTGATTGCAATTAACAATCAATCATCAACCATCAACAATTAACTTTCAACGTAATTGTTAAGTGATTATCCGCTCATCATAAGTTCACATACGTATATTTAATGACACTAATTTATTGAACAATGACAAATAACTCCACAAATGGCATTTCTCCGGCTGAAGAGTCCGAAGCTCAAACAGAGCCACAAACAAGCTGGCGCGAATACTTTAGCTTCAGTACTGACCATAAAGTCATCGGTGTTCAGTACATGACGACAACGTTCTTCTTTTTCCTGGTTGGCGGACTTTTCGCGATGTTGATTCGTGCCGAATTGCTGACGCCTAATTCCGATTTGGTCGATCGCCCGTTCTACAATGGCTTGTTCACCATGCACGGCACGATCATGATCTTCCTGTGGATCATCCCTTTCAATGCCGGTCTTGCCAACTACGTGATTCCCCTGATGATCGGGGCGTTGGATATGGCTTTTCCCCTGCTGAATGCGATCGCCTTCTGGATCATTCCCCCCGCAGGTATTTTATTACTGTCAAGCTTCTTGCTGCCTTCCGGGACTGCCCAAGCTGGCTGGTGGTCTTACCCGCCAATTAGTCTTCAAAATCCTTCCGGTCACTTATTTAACGGCGAATTGATTTGGATACTAAGTTTATTCATGCTGGGCATCTCATCAATCATGGGTGGGGTAAACTTTGTAACAACCATCTTCTGGATGCGGGCACCGGGGATGACGTTCTTCCGGATGCCAATCTTTGTCTGGACATTCCTAAGTTCTCAATTACTCCAACTGTTTTGCTTGCCTTCCCTGACTGGCGCATTGATCCTGCTATTTTTCGATCTGACTTTAGGAACAAGCTTCTTTAAACCTTCAGGAAATGGCGATCCCATCCTCTATCAGCACTTATTCTGGTTTTACTCCCATCCGGCAGTTTACGTGATGGTGCTGCCAGTTTTTGGCGTTTTCTCAGAAGTCATCCCAGCTTTTTCCCGCAATCCCTTATATGGCTACCGCTCGGTGGCGATCGCATCAATTGCAATTGCGGTAGTCAGTACTGTTGTCTGGGTACACCACATGTTCGCTAGTGCCACACCAAGCTGGATGCGGATGTTCTTTATGGTGACTACGATGTTGGTCGCTGTACCCACGGGGATCAAAGAATTCGCTTGGACTGCCACCGTCTGGAGGGGTAGACTGCACCTTTTAACACCAATGCTGTTTGCCTTGGGAGGTGTAATGATGTTTCTTTTCGCTGGCATCACAGGTATTATGCTGGGTTCAACGCCGTTTGACCTTCACGTCAATAACACTTACTTCGTAGTTGGTCACTTCCACTACGTTGTCTACAACACAATTACAATGGGAATCTTCGCAGGAATTTACTTCTGGTTCCCAAAAATAACAGGGCGAATGTATGCTGAAGGCTGGGGTAAAATACATTTCTGGCTAACCTTTGTTGGTGCCAACCTCACCTTCTTCCCCATGCACCCATTAGGCTTACAAGGTATGCTGCGCCGAATATCCTCCTACGATCCCCAGTACCAGTCGTGGAATATCATCGCCAGCCTCGGTTCCTTCCTACTAGGAATGTCTACACTGCCCTTTATCGCCAATATAGTAGTTTCTTGGCTAAGAGGACCAAAAGCAGTTGACAATCCTTGGCACGCTACAGGGTTAGAGTGGAAAACCTCCTCCCCACCCCCAAAAGAAAACTTCGATGCAATTCCCCTTGTCACCGAACCACCTTATCACTACAACGACAACGATCCCGCAGAAATTGCGAGACCTGAAGCTGCAGCGCAGGAGTAGGGGCGGGTTTTCTTCCCACAACAACAGAGCAAACACTATCTCTGAGCAAACCCCCCCGCAAAGGAGTAGGGGCGGGTTTTCTTCCCACAACAACAGAGCAAACACTATCTCTGAGCAAACCCCCCCGCAAAGGAGTAGGGGCGGG
>JAQYWN010000280.1:0-7114 GCA_029379265.1 Rhizonema sp. NSF051 | reverse complement strand
GAGCAAACCCCCCCGCAAAGGAGTAGGGGCGGGTTTTCTTCCCACAACAACAGAGCAAACACTATCTCCGAGCAAACCCCCCCGCAAAGGAGTAGGGGCGGGTTTTCTTCCCACAACAACAGAGCAAACACTATCTCTGAGCAAACCCGCCCGTACAGGAGTGGGCGATAATCTTAGGTATTACCCATTCCCAATTATCAATTACTAATTACACATTACCTAAATCCATGACACACACCCATTCCGATGAAAGTCCCATCCCAATAGGAAAGTTACTGCGTTTGCTGCCAAATTGGTTGAAGCGATTTCTGCCAACTGGTGGAGGAGATGCTGATGACCATCATGGTAAAAGTATGTTCGGCTTCACCGTGTTTCTGCTATCGGAAAGTATTATTTTTCTCAGTTTTTTCCTCACATATATTGCTTTGCGGTTGCTAAATCCTCATTGGCTGCCACCAGGTGTTAAGGGACCAGAATTGTCTACTTATGTGATTATTAACTCCGTAGTGCTGGTTTCCAGTAGCTTTGTCATCCAAATTGCAGAAGGTGCGCTCAAGCATCATAACCTGAAAAAATTTCGCTTGCTGTGGTTGGCGACATCTGCTATGGGAGCATTCTTTCTGGTTGGTGAGGTTAAAGAGTGGCTAGGACTTGACTTCGGGTTATCCACAGGGCAGATTGGCGGAACATTCTACTTGCTGACAGGCTTCCACGGTTTGCACGTTTTTACTGGCATTGTCTTGCAGGTGATTATGCTTGTGCGTTCCTTTATTCCTAGAAACTATGAAAAGAGTCATTTTGGTGTGAGTGCGACTACCCTATTCTGGCACTTTGTTGACGTAATTTGGGTTATCCTATTCTCGCTTGTCTACCTTTGGCGCACATAGAAGCAGTAAAATTAAAGAAGCTGACAAAGTAACCTTTATAGCAATTTGAAATGGAACTTTATTTGCGCTCCCCGTGTATTAGCAAGAGTTATCATAGTATAAAAGTGTACAAAATTTATTTCATACGCGATGTGCTAATTGCTAATAGCTAATTGCTGAAGTTACATTACTTAAGATAAACGGTTTTTTCTAGCAAAATCGTTAAAAATATTGCTAGATCACAATTTGGTGTAAATTATACTCATGAGCGTTTATGCGATTTTGTTAATAATGTGATTTCTCACTAGCAATGAATGACAAAGAAATTAAGCTGTTGCTGCTAATAGTTAGCGGGTAAGAGGGGATCAGAAGAAAAAAACAATTAAGTAACTGCGCGTGAATCAACACAACTTGACATTAGATCTGTTAATAATTTGATAGGGCAGGTTTAATATTATAACTTGTCAGTAAAAACGAACAATTTTGTCAAACCAGCCTGTAAAGTTGTTATTTGGCATCACAATATCTCGAAATTTGTTGACAAATTAAGGTTTTTTGCGCCAACCTACTTACATTTTTTCACTCTCTAATTACCAATTATCAATTACCACAAATTTAGTGAGCAGTTTTATGAGTTTACCAAATGAAGAAGGGACAAAGGCACAGCGATCGCCAAGCACAATTCGAGAAACTCCCTCAAAAGCCACAATCAATCAAGATCCACTTATTGCTAAGGGTTTGCAAAAGGAGCAATATATTGGCATCTTCTCTGTTGCTGTTTCACTAATTCTTGTTGTCGGGTTTTTCAGTCGCAAAGTTGAGTATGCATTATTGTTCGCTGCTGCCCTCAGTATCGTCCTCATTGCGTTCTTTTTAACAGTTTAGTACTTTTATTAAGTCTTGAGTCTGCTATTCAAGGCGATCCAAGAAAGCAGTTGTCGGTGTTTTAGTTGCGAGAAAATGACTCCAAATTTCACTTCTTCGATGATACAGTCACAAAGCAAGATCGCGGTGACAATTATTTTCTTCACCTCACCGCGTCTTTCTGTCTTTCTTCTGTTATTAGTCGGGTACAACTAAACTCGCTGGGTTGAGAGAATTTGAGAAGACAAAGTAAACAACTCCACTTCCCAAAAGCATGATAGCAAGGCTGAACAGGATCACCCAACGATCTGCCGGCTCGTAAGTATCTTCTTCAATATCACGGCGAATAGTAAAATAATGTATCGTTGAAAGCAATACCGTTATCAACCCCACCAGAGAAAAAAGTAATCCCAACTTCCAGCTATTGCCAACATGAGGCACAAAAGGAGGTTGTAAAACACGCAAACGTACGATAACAACACCGAAACCCAACAGAGAGATCCCTGTTCGCATCCAGGCTAGATAAGTGCGTTCATTCGCCAAGTGATCTCGTACTCGCGATGGATTTAGTCGCCCTGGCTTTTTTTCTTCTGTCGTTTGAATATTCAACTGCACTTACACACCCCTATACTATCATGCAGATTATCTAATCATACAACCTTATCGCCAGAAAATCAATCTAGTTTCCGTAGAATTTGAGTGATTGCTGGCATTTAGTAAAGCATTCTCACGTTTACACTAGTCCAACCAACTTGGCACTAAGCTCCCAGAGCTTTTGAGCTTTTCGATCATCAAGTGCCTCATTAGACATCTCTTGCTCAAAAGACTTGCGATCTGGCTTCTGGCGATTTCCCCAACTCCAATAGGAACCGGATTTGTTGTATTCCGGATCGGCAACTACAAAAGCCAAGCGATCGCCTGCCAACTCTTCAGTCACATACCCCCCTGTGATATTTTTTTGGAACCAGGGGAAAACCTTCTGAAACAAGGGATAGCTGTTGCGAAACAGTGCCGTCTCTGCAACACATCCAGGATACAGAGAACTGAAAGTGATACCTGTTGAATCGTGATAGCGCCGATGCAATTCCCGCATGGTTAACACATTACAGAGTTTGCTATCCTTATAAGCTTTACCTGGTTTAAACTTCTTGCCGTTAATCATGGCGATCGGCGCTTTGAATCCTGCCTCAAAACCCTCAAGATTTCCCAAGTCTGGAGGTGCAGGAATCGGAATCTTACCACCCAATTCCTTCGGATTTGCCGTCACGGTACCTAAAATTATCAGCCTCGGTTCCTTGTTACCATTCTTCAGATCCTCAAGCAAAAGGTTACACAAAAGAAAATGCCCCAGGTGATTTGTGGCAACACTCAATTCATAACCATCTATACTATAGGACGGTTCTTTTAACAAAGGCATATAAACCGCAGCGTTGCACACTAAAGCATCTAGAGACTTGCCAGTGTCCCTAAAATTCTTCACAAACTGCCGAACACTCTCTAAGCTAGCTAAGTCGAGATGCATAATTGTATAAGTGTCAGGCGACATTCCCAAAGCCTGAACCGCTTTTTCTGTCTTCGGAATATCCCGACATGCCATCACCACATGCCATTGCTCCCTTTGAGCAAGCGATCTAGCAGCTTGCAAACCAACCCCCGATGATGCGCCTGTGATAATAACCGTTGACTGCTGACGTTGTTCCATTTTGTTCGCACTTCATTAACCTCTCTTTAGGCTCTCACACCTTGACCGCACAGAAGACACAGATCCCCGACTTCTTAAAGAAGTCGGGGATCTTATTTTTCACGAATGATTTAGGACTGCTATAGACTTTTGTAAACTCTTAACTTGCACATTTTATATTGGATGTTACTGATGACCTTGTGCATGGAAATCAAGAACAAGCATTCTTTAACACCTACTGTGGGGGATATTGCTACGCACCTCTTGAGCCATTACGTTGACTGCATGGCTCAAAGTATTGGAACTTCATTGCACTAAACAGACGCTTGAATTCCAATTAGCATCTGTTGCGTTCATTCGCGTAACAATGCCCGAAAACCAGCTTGTACAAAATGCAAGTCAGCAGTTACAGCATCAGTCAAGTCTTGTTCCCACATTACCACAAAAGAAATGCAGTCTGTAAAACCCCAAGCTTTATCAGGACGTTTTTCATACAGATGTAATGCACGGGTAAGCAATGATGTATCTACTGTTACAACTTGCAAATTAGCAGTATTGTAACACTGCTGGATAAATTGCACCGCACCTGGGCGATTGACAGATCCCAAAGCATTACCCACTTCTACTAATACCGCCTCAGTTACCCAAACAGCCATTGCTACTCGTACTCTTGGCAGAAATGCTTTGGCTTGGAGATGATATTGCTGAGCGTTTATTCAACAAAGCTTGGATAAATACTGTATCCAGAAATAAGCGCTCATCACTCATGGATTGTCTAAAAATCCTTTCTTTGGTGTACCGTATAAATAATGATCATGTTCGCGCTTACCAATCTGATGGTGCCTCAACAGTTCCCACCATTGCCTCTAGCGCATCCCACGCATCTGGTGATGATGCTTCATTTAACTCAGAGATTGTAATTACATAGCGAGTATTCGGAGTCAAATCCAAGTGTGCATCTGGACGCAAAACACTCCCATCAAATACAAAAGTACAGGCTATATAAATAACACCGATCCGTATGCCCTTGAGGGTATACTCACCTTTGATGGCAATGGAAAAATCTCAGGCACTATTCTGGTAAGAAGTATTGCAGGTCAGGTGACAACTAATCTTCCCACTCAAGGTACATACCAAGTGAACAGTGATTGTAGCTTTACTGCATCTTTTCTGAGAACCGATGGAACGAGTGCTAATTATAGCGGTGTAGCCTACGATGACGGTAACAAGTTTGGTTACACTCAAACTAACCCCGGTACTATTGTGACTACAAGAGGTGAAAGAGTCAAAAATTACAATTCATATCACTAACTGCTCATGAGTTTCTAGACCATTTTCCCAGTGCCAGCCGCGAATAGGCGATCGCAACTCTGGAATTAACCAAGGAAATGTTAACTAAGGATGCGGATTGTAATACATGAATGCGTGCCACGACGTCAAGAGCGGACACCAAGTTTAAAGGCAAAAGTGCCTTTATTTTTATATTTGGAAGTTTTCAATCACAAAATTAGATAGAAAATTACTAATTTTGAGAAATTGTTGCAAAAATTTATACGAGGTGTTACATTCCTTAACAGCTACTTTGTTAAGGAATGTAAAAAATGCAAAATCGTACTCCTGATATCACTCCTGTTGCTAACGCTTACAATGGCAAAGATCGCAATGCTTTTCTGTTTGGGTTTAATCCTCAAGCTGAATTGTGGAACGGGCGCTTAGCTATGATCGGTTTTCTTGCTTACCTGCTTTGGGATTTAGCTGGCTATAGTGTGCTGCGTGACGTGTTCCACCTGATTGCTTAAGCAACCGTTTAGATAGAGAACAATATTTGTGGGGCAGCGATTATCTACACTCGCTGCCTCAATGCTATTTAAAGGTATTTGAGAGTAGCGCAATGCATAAGTTTATTTGGTTGACAACTATTAAAAAGCGCGTGTTGCGTTGAAGCAATTACATGTTACTCAACTAAACTCTACTCAAACTCTTGAAAGGATTTAAAACTTATGCCAGAGCGAATTCTCGCAACCAGCAACTTACCCACCCTGCGTCTAGGTGACAATGGTGAGGCTGTCAGACTCATACAACAGCTTTTGGTCAACTTTCATGGTTTCTCGATTCAGTTTAACGCCAATTTTACCCAAGAAACACAGAATGCTGTTAAAGATTTTCAAGGCAGTCATCGTTTACAGGTGACTGGAATTGTTGATCGCCTAACTTGGCGGGCTTTGGGCGATAAAGAGTAGTCAACACCCCGCTCTGAAGAGACGGGGCTTCGTGCCTCACCATTCAGATAGTTGACCCGTTCTAGTCTTAACTGACTACGTTATCTGTAAGTGTTTAAGTTCCTACTTCGGGATGCGACGCCAGTCCACGAACCCTAGAACCAAGTAGTTAAATATCTTTACGAGGGGTAAAGAAGTGCTGTTTGGAAAGTACCGACAGATAACCTTGACAAGGCGAACATTACCCGAAAGGAGGCTCCACGTGAGCAAAGTTTTAGTCATTGATACAGAAAAGCGCCCTTTAGATCCAATACATCCAGCAAAGGCAAGGCAGTTATTAAAAAATGGAAGAGCCGCTATATTCCGTAACTTTCCGTTTACTCTTGTTTTGAAAGAGTCATTACCTAACGAAGTAGTTCAGCCTCTTTTGCAGAATTATTCATCACAAAGATGGATATGGATACGCTTATTAAAATAAGCGTTCGTTTTCCTCAGTGGGTTAAAACCACACGGTTTCCAACGTATCGGATTTTTTTAGATAACGAATCTTTATAATTCGTCATTGCCACTCTTCTTAAACTTTATGCTGAATCCGATTGCGGTTTAAGCAGCACCTGTTGATGAAATACGGGCGCTTGCTTAACACTCAATAGGTAAAGACAGAGGTGGAATTCTTGCTAAAATTCCTTTTTTGAGTGGTTCAGGTCTTTCTGCCCAAGGTAACAATCCTTGCGGATGATTGTAATATTTTTTGGCGCAATCTAAGACATTCAAAATTTCTGATGGTGAATTGGGTGACAAATCACCAAAAACATATGTGTATTTATCATTTGCTGTCAAACAAATAGCACAAGAGCGACTACAGACACTCATGCATTCTACAGGCTGAATTGCAAATTCTTCATGGAGTTCCCAACAGGTGTGTAGTTCCTGCAATTGCTCGAGTAATTTTTCACCACCACTTGTACCAACTCGCTTCCCATCTTTCCACGCACTTGAGCAAGTGGTGCAGACTAATAAAGTGTGTTGCGCTTTCATCCGCCATATCCCTCAAAGTTCTAATGAAATTGTGTGCATCAAATCAGCTTTTAGTCTAATGCGTTTTCCAGAATAGTTGAATAAATTTTCCACAAATTTGTAGTACGAACGACGTTATACTACAATTCAATGCCCTATAAAAATGGCGATCGCATTTGTGGAGAGCGATCGCCTGTAGACTTAGTCTCAAAATAACGTAGTCTAACGGAGTTAAAAATAGTTAAATAATAAATACCATTACCAGACATCTCCGAAATAGTAATATTTTGTGCTAAAAGAATATTATCCTGTTTTTTTTACACCGAAATTATGAGTTTAATACTGGATCACATCGAAGCGAATCCTCAAGAAACTCAACGATTAATTGGGTTGGGATACACTGAGCTACAAGTATTACTTCAAAATGCTGAACAATTACACAACAAAAAACAAGTTTTATTAGAATC